>DASQVJ010000764.1:0-18607 GCA_035640835.1 Bryobacteraceae bacterium | reverse complement strand
AGACGGTTCAAAGATACCCGGCCTTCGCGCGAGTTGACCGCTTACGCCGGTTCGTTTCAGGAGCCCGCATACGGCACTGTGGATGTTACCTATCGAGATGATTCCTTGCGGCTCAAATGGAGCAACTATGAATCTACGTTGGAACATTTCCACTTCGACACGTTTCGGATGAAGGGCACTGGCCTCTTAAAGGACGAGCTCGTGCAATTTGTGCTGGACAAGAATGGCACTGTTCGACAGGTGCGCATGCTGGACGCCGAGTTCGAGCGCAAAGAACAGCAACGCTAACATAGAGCTTCATACAGAGAGGCGCCTATGCAGCGTGTTGTTTTGTGGGTTTTCATGGCGGCCAGCGCCATGGCACAGACTCCGTTCGGTTTCGTGCCGGACAACGGTCGGTTGCTGTTCATGGAATGGCGTCGAGTTCTCGATAGCCCTTATCGGGAAGCGATCCGCAAAGAGATTCCCACGGACCTGCTGCCTTTCGTCTCGAGCATCAACTTCATTGCCGGAATCCAGCGAGTTCTCGTGGCAGAGGAGAATGGGCGGAACTACGTTGTTCTCGCTGGAAAATTCGACCTCGACCGCATCAAGGATCAAGCAACCGAAGACGGCGGGCAGACAACCATCTTCCGAGGTGCACGCTTCCTCGCTCCCGCCGACTCATCAGACACAGACTCGCAGATCGCGCTGGTGAGCCCGAGTATCGTTCTACTCGGTCCGGGCGACCTTCTGAAGCGTGCGATCACACTGTCGCAATCGAAGCGCGCCCCGATGTTACAACCTGGTTACGATTTTTGGCTTCGTTTCGTCAAATCGACCTTCGGCATCCTGCTGGATGGCGAAAGTCTCCGGCTGGAAGCCGTAGTGCAAGCCGACACGGCGGACAAGGCCCGTGAGTTGACCGAGAACGCCCGGCTGCAGAACATGATCGCCGTTCAGAACGATTTGGAAGTAGTGTTGAGCGCCGCTCTGTCGCGCGAAAAGTTCATGGAACGAGCAGGCAACTGGCGTGTTTCGCTCGAGAACCTGCACAGTTATGTGCCGCCCCGCCCACCAGAGCCCGTGGGTCCGCAGAAGGTACGCATCATAGGTCTTGACGGCGGCACAAAAGAGTTCGACCTGCCTCCCGCACCGACACAAAACCCCTGATCCAAGGCGTAAAGGTTGCATAATGTGGTGCATGCACCTTTTCGTCTTGTTTCTGGCGAGCCTTGCCGCCCTTTCTGCCGAGACAGTTGCCAAAGCGAAGACCTCTCCAGCCGTTGACTCGGCAGTCGCGAGTTGCCCCGGAACAGTCAGCTTCTACGCCAAGAATCTTGAAAGCGGGACAGTTCTGGGTCGTAACGAGGATGAGCGCGTACGGACCGCAAGCACGATCAAGCTCCCGATCATGGCAGCGACTTTCGCTGCGATTGCTGATGGAAAGGGGCAATGGACTGATACTGTCACGATGACCGGTGAGGACAAGGTCTCGGGCACAGGTGTTATTCGCGAGTTGTCTGCCGGTACCAAACTTCCGATACGCGACCTGGTGCACATGATGATCGTGGTGAGCGACAATACGGCCACGAATCTGGTGCTGGATCGGTTTAATGCCGACCTCGTGAACAGTTATCTCGTCAAGTTCGGTATGCAGCAGACGAAGGCGTTGCGGAAAATCCTTGGCGACGGACGAAACCTCAAACCCACTCCGACCGGACAAAGCAAAGAGGGGCTTACGGAGGAGTATCGCAAGTACGGAATCGGTGTCAGCACTCCTCGCGAGATGGGCGTGCTGCTGGAGAAGCTCGAGCGCGGCGAGATCGTTTCACCGGAAGCGAGCAAGGAAATGATCGCGATCCTCAAGCGGCAGCAGGACAACGCAGGCATGCAACGGCTTCTCCCGTATCCGATCGCGAGCAAAGCCGGAGCACTCGAAAAGCTTCGCGCCGATGTTGGAATCGTCTACACGCCAACCGGGCGAATTGTTTTGGCGATGACGGTGGATGACCTGCCGTCAGCAGGCTATAAGCCAGATAACCCAGGGCTCCTGTGCCTGGCGAATCTCGCGAAAGCTCTTGTGGCAGACCTGTCGCCCAAGAAGGCCGACTAACTCAACTTACCGTGGTCGACCTCGGAGTTGAAGGCGCCTTTTAGCACGGCGGACTTTGATTTTGTTTGCCCGCTGATTTCTGTTGCTGATGCGTGCGCATTCGGTGCCATACAGCGTGCGGGCCTCCGCGTCCATCTCCATTCCGCGGTCACGGCACCATTGCGGAAACGTCTCCGGGTCTATGCGGGCCTTGACAACCTGATGGCCTTCCGCGGTTAACGTTTCACACACACTGTGAGCCATCTCCTGCCAATCAGCGAATGTATCGGGCAGTTTCCATCCATCCGTAAACATTGCCTTCAGGCGGTCGTAGTCCTCAGCTTCATACCACGCAATGCCGACTACGCTAACTTGCATACGCTCCTGACCTCCGCCACCGCGCAGACAGCGTCGTGCAGTGGCTAGGTGTTAGTCTAAAACAACCCGAATTAACACAGCAGTCTAAATCGTCACTCGCGGCCGGACGCAAGCTGCTGCGCCTTGTTGTTGTGATAGTTCGGGAACTTGGGTTTCCGGAACTGAGGCGGCGGATTCTTCTTCAGCTCTTCCATCACCGTCTGTACCGCGCGCTCGAGTTGCGGGTCGCGGCCTTGGCGAACTAGTTCGGGATCCTGGTCGACCTCGAGGTCCGGAGAAATGCCAACGTTCTCGACTTCCCACTCACCGGAGATCGGGTTATAAAGACCGACGCTCGGGGCGGTGAGGAAACCTCCGTCCATCAGCGGAGGATAGCCACTGATGCCCACGAGGCCGCCCCATGTCCGCGTACCGATAAGCTTGCCGGCGCCGGCTCGGCGGAAGAACCAGGGCATCGCATCACCGCCCGATCCAGCGCTCTCATTTATGATCATCACCTTCGGTCCATAAATCGCGCCTTGAGGCTGAAAGGCTGACGCACCGGACCGGGCGATGGCCGCACTCATCGGCTTGCGAGTGAGAATCTCTACGATATCTGTGGCGACCATACCACCGCCGTTATATCGTTCGTCGATGATGGCCGCTTCTTTGCCAACCTGTGCGTAGAAGTACCGATTGAAGGCTGTGATTCCGCCGAGCGCCGTGTCCGGCATGTAGATATAGGCGACACGGCCTTCGGTCATCTTCTCTACCTTGCGCCGATTCTCATCGATCCAGGCGCGATTGCGCAGGCCGGATTCGCTAGCGATAGGCACAACCGTCACGTCACGCGCATTGGTGCCATTTGCGTCGGAGGCAACCTTCAGGATGACTGCCTTGTTTGCCATGCCCTCGAAAAAGCTGTGGACGTTTTCGCTGGCGCGCAACTCGCGGCCATTTACGGCGATCAGGTACTCTCCCTCCTTCACATTCACTCCCGGTTGAGTGAGAGGGGCCCGGAGTTGAGGATTCCAATTCTCGCCACTGTAGACGCGGGCGAAACGATAGCGGCCGTTGGCGACGTCGTAGTCACAACCGAGCAGACCTGTTTGCACCTTTTTGACGTCCGGGAGATCCCCTCCGCCGGTGTACAGGTGCCCGACGGTTAATTCGCCGAACATCTCCTGGAACAGATACGTGAGGTCGCGGCGTGATCCAAGACGATCAAGATAGGGCTCGTACTTCGCCATCGTTGCCTTGCGGTCCAGCCCGTGAAGGTTCGGATCATAGAAGTAATCGCGCTGCATGCGCCACCCTTCACGGAACATCTGCTTCCACTCTTCCTGCGGGTCAACGCGAACCTCGATAGCGGCAGTCTTCAATGCGCTTGAGGGAGTCGGCGCGGGCGGCGGTGTAGGAGGAGTTGGTCCGTTCGCTGGCGCCATCGGACGAAGCGCGGCGATGTACCAGTTGTCACCCTGCTTGTAGAGCGCTTTCTCGCCGTTGTGAGCCATCAGGAACTGAGTAACGCCCGATAGCGCTACGTCCGCACGGCGGGCCTTCATGTCATACCGATGAACCGTGGCCGGTATGGGCTGCGGCTCTCCTGGCATTTCCGCCGGTGGCGGCATCAACTCGACGGCCAACAGAACGCCGTTCTTCGCAACCTGTAGATCCACGTACCGGCGAGCAGGCATCGGGACAGCGAGGATGCGTTGGTCGATACCTTCGAGATCGATCTTTGTGGCGGCGGTGGCTGCAATCTTTTCGGCCGCTGCCTTCGCTTCCTCAGGTTTTACATCCTTCTTTGCCTCGGCCACGTTCGCCTCGGCCTTCTTTTCCTCAACGACCTTCTTCTCTTCGGAGACCTTTTCTTCGTCGCTCTCCGGTGCGAATGGCGATGACTCTGTCTTGCTGAGAACCGCCAGATAAATCGACCGCGATATCGGACGGTTGATCGAGTGTAAGTCCGGCTGTCGAGCGGCACCGGCGTCCGTGCTCGCAGTGAAGAACAAATATTTGCCTTCTTTATCGAACACCGGATTCGAGACGTCGCTCATACCGTCAGTGATCTGTGTCGACTTTCCGTCCGCGATCGAGTAGAGGGACAGAGCGTTCAGATAGTTCTTGAGGATATGTGTGTACCCGATCCATCTGCTGTCAGGACTCCACGTCAGCTGTGGTGCGTTGGTGAATATCCCGAAAGCCTGCTCAAAGAAGCAGACCTGCTTCTTGCTTTCAATGTCGAGGTAGCAAGGCTGCGCCGAGCTATTCAGGAAGGCAAGTTTCTTGCTATCCGGCGACCACTTCAGACCGCGATAAAACGCGGGCTGCAAGGGTATCTTCACCACGTCGCCGCCCAATTGCGGCTTCAGATGCAGCGCATACTCGCCAGACTCGTCGGAGAAGTACGCTATCGTTTTGCCATCCGGTGACCACTGGGGGTCACGCTCCATCACGGCCGGTGTGTTCGTCAGGTTTCGCGCGTCTCCCTTCTCGGCTGGAACGCTGACGACTTCGCCCCTCGCCAGGAAAAGGGCACGCGCACCTGTTGGGGAAATGCCTGGAGAGGACAGATTTTTAGCGACGTTCACAAACTTTGGCCGGACCTCAGGGAGGTCTCCGGTTAAGCGGACTAGGACGGGCTTCGATTTATTTGTCTTGGTGTCGAACAGATGAAGTGATCCAAACTGTTCATAAACGATGCTGCCATCGGGACCAGCCGAGGCGGACTTCAGGTCCAGCCCGCTGTTCGGCAGCGCCTGCTTTACCTGCTTTGTCTTACTGTCGTAAACATAAAGCGTGAACGGCCCATTGCGATCTGACAAAAAGTAAACTCGATCGCCAATCCACATCGGATTGAAGTCATTTGAATTTTCGCGGGGCACACGTTCGATACGGCTATTCGACAGATTGGCGAGCCAGACCTTTGTTGTCATTCCACCGCGATAACGCTTCCAGGCCGCAAATGCTGGTGGCGTCGGAAGGTAGGCAATCGATTTCCCATCGGGCGAGTAGGACCCATCCACACCCGTGGGCAGAGGCAGTTTTTCCTCGAATCCACCGTCGACTGTTGCGGTGAACAGCTCTACAAAACGTGAGTAGGCCGTCCTATTAGAGTTGAACAGGATCTTCTTACCATCGGGGGTCCAACCGACCACAGTATCGTTAGCTGGGTGCCACGTCAGGCGTTTCGGGACCCCGCCCGTTGCAGGAACCACGAACACGTCAATATTGCCGTCGTATTCTCCAGTGAAGGCAATTTGGGTCCCATCGGGGGAGAATTTTGGGTTCGTTTCGTAACCCGGGGACACGGTGATGCGAACCGCATCGCCTCCCTCGCGAGGGACACTCCACAAATCGCCCGCATAGACGAACACAATATGCGTGCGACTCATGGTCGGCTTCTGCAATAAAAGTGGTGCATCTGCTGCGCACGCAGCTACGGACAAAAGAACGAAAGCGGTCACGAGGCTGGTAGGCCGCATGTTCCCTCCTTGGGTATTGTTCGAATATAACGCGAATGCGCAACCTGGGAAGACGAGTTACCGCCGCCTCGCTGCTTCAACCGTCAAAGTCGGATCCTCAGTGGGCAGCACCTCTTCTGGTGCGACATCCGGTGTTCCCAGGCGGCCGCCCATTCCCTCTTACGGTTGTCTTGCGTGCCGATAAGCCCAATGACGCCTCTCCGTTCGAGGCCGCACGTTTCGCGTTATGTTGCATACTCTCAACCGCTTTTCCACAAAGCCCGCGGAGTTGTTCACCTCTCGAGTTTGGGCTGGAATCATCTTTTTGGCGGCTGCTGGTGTGGCAGCGTGTTTTTGGAGTGATAGCCGACCAGCGCGTCTGGACCGGCCTCTCCGCGTGGGCATAGACCACGCACCTCCTCATCAGATGATCCGCGGCGACGGAAACGTCGAGGGGCTCTCAGTCGACGTCCTCTCGGAAGCAGCACGAAACAGCGGGATCCCGATCCGGTTTGTGCCTGTCACTGGCGTTCAACTGGACGAAGCGCTTCGGAAAGGTTTGGTGGATGTCTGGCCTGCCGCAAGTATCACTGAAGAACGCCGCAAATGGCTGCACCTTACCGAGCCCTGGCTGAAGAATCGCTATGTACTGGTCCGACTTGCCGGCACACGATCCATGACCAGTATTGGCATTTTTCGCCGTGCGTTGTTGACTACGATCTCTCGATTGGAGAAGCGATTTCCGGGTGCGAAGTTCATCGACGCTGAGAGCAGGGATGCCGCTCTGCGTACGGTGTGCGAGGGGAAAGCGGATGCTGCCATTTTCGAATCAAGATATCTCGATCGCGCATTGCTGGAGCGTCCTCAAGGCTGCGAAGCGGCGAAGCTTCGAGTAGAGTTCATCGACGGCATCACTCGAGATCTCGCGATTTTGGCGCTGCCCCAATTCAAATCTGCGGCCGACGCTCTTCGTCTCGAGATAGGGCGCCTTGCCGAAACAGGCCATATGGCAGCGTACCTGGATCGCTGGTCACCATTTTCTTCGCCTGAGACGCAGTCGAACTACGCTCTCCTTGCGGCCGAACGCAGCCGGCAAATCTTCGTGTACTCCTTCTGGGCCACGTTGTTTACCTTGCTTGTCATCGCTTGGCAAACCGTGCGCATGAAAAGGGCACGAGTGGCAGAGGCTAAGCTGACGGAAGAGTTGATGGCGGAGCGCGAGCGCTGGCGGTTAACTCTCGCGGCCAACAACGAGGGAATCTTCGATCACAACCCTCAAACCGGCGAAACTGCTTTCACCCCCCGTTGGGCCGAGATCCTTGGCTTCCGCTTGGAAGAGGTGGACGATGTGGACACGATTTGGAGTTCGCGCTTGCACCCGGACGATGCGGACCGTGTGATGAAGAGGCTGGATGACTACTTAAATCGCCGGACTCCTTCCTATGAGGTTCAATACCGGCTCCGCCACCGTGACGGGTCTTGGAGATGGATCCTCGCGCGCGCACAAGCTGTTTGGGATAAGGATGGACGTCCTGTCCGGCTGGTTGGATCGCATTGCGACATGACAGATCGAAACCGCGCTGAGCGGGCGTTGGTTGCGATTGAGGCTCGTTTCGCCGCCTTCATGGATAACTCTCCCGTCCTGTCGTTTATTAAGAATTCCAAAGGGGAGCTTGTCTATGTGAATCGAGCGTTCGAGCGCTTGTTTTCCCGCTCCGCAGGGGAACTGATCGGAAAGACGGATGACGAACTATTGCCTCCCGATGTGGCCGCGAAAATAAAAGCCCACGACGCGCAGGTACTCGAGAAGGGCGCGCCGATCGAGTTCGTCGAGACAGTCCCCACTCTGGATAGTTCCGCCGAGCGCTGGCTGGCGCTTAAGTTCCCGTATGTGGACGCTGATGGCGAGCAGTGCCTGGGAGGAATCGCCGTTGATATCACCGCTCGCGAGAGGGTCGAATCGGCGCTACGAGAACGCGAGGCAGACTTGCTTGAGGCACAACGCATCGGGCATCTGGGCTTCTGGCGTTATGACTCGAAAAACGACATTGTCCATTGGTCGGATGAAGCCTACAGATTCTGTGGAATGGCTCCCTCGGCGGTTCCGCTGAAGCTCGCAGATTATGAAGCGATCCTACATCCCGATGATAAACCCAGAGTCCTGCGCACGGTTGAGCAAGCCCTTTCGACAGGACAGCCGTACGTTCTGGAGTATCGGATTATTCGGGCCGATGGACGAATCGGGCACATCGAAGGCCGTGGCCAAATCTGGCGACTTGCCGACGGCACTGTACAAGGCTTGTTTGGAACCGTATTGGACATCACGGAGCGGGTGGAAGCTGCCGAAGCACGTGCGGCCACCGAGGCGCGTTTCCGCGAACTCGTTGAGAGCGCTAGCGAGATCATCTTCGAGACGGATGCAGAAGGGCGCGTGACTTACTGCAACCGCGCTGCGCAGCAGCGGATGCGGTGCGAGGAACAGGAGATGCTCGGGCGGTCATATCTCGACTTTGTACACCCCGCCCATCGCGCTCGAGCTCTTCGGTTCTACACTGTCCAAATCGCGCGACGGAAGCCGCGAACCCACTATGAAGTTCGGATGGTCACCGACGGGGGCTCCCAGGTCTGGCTTGATCAAAGTGCCGAGCTTCTGATTACGGATGGACTGCCGACCGGCTTTCGCGTCATTGCCCGCGACATCTCGGATCGTAAGAGAGCAGAGCTGGCATTACGGGCGAGCGAGGCGCGATATCGAGAACTCTTCGACCACAACCCCTTGCCGGCATGGATCTATGACGAAGAAACCCTACAGCTCCTGAACGTCAACGAGGCTGCGTGCAGGCAGTACGGCTACAGCTGGGAAGAATTCACCCAACTCACGCTGAAAGATCTCTGCCTGCAGGAAGACTGGGAGTACTTAAAGCAATCTGACGGCCGAGGTCTCACAGAGAGTGTTGGAAGAGCATTGCGACATCGTCGCAAGAATGGCAGCCAGCTGCTCGCCGAGGTAATCAGCGACACCCTCGACACACCAGGGCGCCGCACGCGTCTGATGATCGCGACGGATGTGACCGAGCGCGAGACTGCACACGAGCGGTTCCGAGTGTTGTTCGAGCATTCCTCAGACGCCCACGTACTTTTTGACGAGATGGGCGTCATCGATTGCAATGAAGCGACCGTTCGAATGCTACGAGCCGGTAGCCAGAGAGAGCTGCTGGGGCTTCACCTGGCAAGTTTCGGGTCGAAAGGAAAGCTCCAATACGAATGCGAGCTGCGAAAGACGCGAGTCGTTGACTGTTTAGCGAACGACAGAGCGAAGCAGCGATTCGATTGCACTCTACGCCGAATGGATGGTACGGAGTTTCCTTGCGAGGTATCGATCACCCCTGTCACACTTGGCGGACGAAACGCCTTGCTGATGGTGTGGCATGACCTGACCGAGCGTAAGGCAACGGAAGAGCAGTTGCGTTTGTTGTCGTCTGTGGCGCAGGAGTCTACGAGCGGCATCTTAATCACAGACACAGCCGAGAAGATCTTATTCGTAAATCCGGCCTTTGAACGAATAACCGGCTACTCCAGCGAGGAAGTTCGTGGGCGCCGTCCAGGCAGCTTTCTGCACGGCCCTGACACCTGTCCCGAGACGAAGGCACGACTTCGGGCCGCGATCGCAGAACGCACTCCGGTTTCGGTTGAACTAGTGAACTATCGAAAGGACGGATCGCCGTTTTGGGTAGAGATGCGCATCGCACCCGTGTTCGACTCGGTCGGCGTCTGCACACATTTCGTTGCCGTTGAGAACAACATCACCGAACGCAAGGAAGCGGAAGTCGCGTTGCGAAAAGCGATGGAAGCGGCTGAAGCAGGCGCACGCGCAAAAGGCGAGTTTCTGGCCGTGATGAGCCATGAGATTCGAACTCCGATGAACGGCGTGATCGGCATGACGAGCCTCTTGCTTGAGACCCCTCTGACCGAGGAACAACGAGAGCATGTGGAGACAATCCGCACGTCAGGCGAAGCCTTACTTACGATCATCAACGACATTCTGGACTTCTCGAAGATCGAGGCGGGCCGCATGGACTTCGAAAAGATCGACTTCGACGTGCACGCGACTGTCGAAGAAGCAGTCGAGCTCATAGCCGAAGCGGCACATCAAAAAGGTCTTGAACTAAACGTCATTATCGACCCTGATGTCCCTGCGGGGATATGGGGCGATCCAGGCCGCGTGCGCCAGGTGCTGATGAACTATCTCGCCAATGCCGTCAAGTTCACAAGTTCAGGCGAGATCTGTGTTCGAGTGTCCCGGGTGGGAACCGAGTCAAATCCAATGCTCAAATTCGTCGTGCGCGACACGGGCATAGGTCTAAGCGAACAGGAGCAGACTAAGTTGTTCGCGCCCTTTACACAAGCTGACAGTTCGACAACCCGGCGGTTCGGGGGCACTGGTCTGGGGCTTGCGATCTCCCGGAAGCTTGCGACCCTCATGGGTGGCGGTGTGGGTGTGGAGAGTTCACCGGGCAGGGGCAGCGAGTTCTGGTTTACGATGACGCTCGAGCCGAGCGGTACCGACTACGGCAGGTGCTCTGGGGGCGCGTTGGCGGGATTGCGGATCCTCGCAGTCGACGACAACGCCCATTCGAGAGAAGCGATCGAGCAGCAGGCGATTCAGGCAGGTATGGAGGTCGTTTTCGCTTCGAATGCTTCCGAGTGTCTCGCGCGTCTAAAGACAGAAGAGCAAACTCACACCCTCGATATTGTCCTGATCGACCTCCACTTGCCGGATACAGAGGGGTTCGCCCTGGCGCGCGTCGTCCGGGGACTACCGAGATGGACCAATGTTCCGATGGTCCTGATGGTCTCCTCCGTGGATCGCGCGGCACGAAGGCAAGCGAGACTTGAGGGGTTTGCCGGGTGTCTCGTAAAGCCTCTCCGACAAACGCCATTCGTATCGGTGATCAGCTCAGCTGTTGGCTCGGCCTCGAAGCAGGAGGCCGAAGCGATCAGGGATTCTGGCGACGGCTACTACTCCGGTCATGTTCTTGTGGCTGAGGATAACCCGACGAACCAAAAAGTGGCTCGCCTCATGCTCCAACGGCTAGGCTGCCGTGTGGATACGGTCAGTGACGGCCGCGAGGCCGTGGAAGCAATCCGGCGCGCACGCTATGACTTGGTGCTGATGGACTGTCAAATGCCGGAGATGGATGGATACATCGCAACTCAGACAGTTCGCCAGTTCGAAAAGGGCACTGGTCGCCACACGCCCATTGTGGCACTGACGGCAAATAGTCTCCCTGGAGAAGACGAGCATTGTGTTGCGGCTGGTATGGACGGCTATCTTGCCAAACCGGTCCGGGCCGATGCATTGGCCGCGGTGGCTGCACGCTGGCTGGGGATCACTCCTAAGCAGGGGATAGAAGTGAGCACCTCCGAACCGCTGCTGGACCCCGTACACAGCGCATTGCAAGAGCTAACCGAGGCTGGCTTCAGCGACGAGGAGGTTGGCGAGCTGATAAACGGGTTCCTTGTGACCACTCCGGATCTTCTCCAGGAACTCGTCGCTGCGGTTCATGAACCTCACCTGGCTACGGCAGCGCGCCTGGCACACCTACTTCGTGGCAGTTTGGGTAGCATGGGCCTCCGAAGCCTTGAAGCTTCCGTCAGCTTGTTGGAGAAACATTGCCGCCAAGGTTCGGCGAATGAGGCGGTAAAACTGCTCCCGGCTATCGAATCGGGTGTGTGTGAGGGTTGTGAGGCCCTTGCTGCCCGCAGACCCTTGGCAGGCCGAGCCCTCGAGCAGCTTAGACCTTAATCGGGGTGGTGCCGTAACCGCTGTTCTAAGTTGTCTTAAGCATCAGCCTGGTGATAAAGTCTTGGCCAGTTACTTCAGGTAGCCCGACCATGTCTCGTTTAATCATCACCTTGTTCGCCGTCCTTGCGAGTGTAGGCGCCTTCGCGCAAACAACCTCGCAAGTGTCCGGTTCCGTGACGGATCGCACCGGTGCGCTGGTAGCAGAAGCGACCGTCACCATCACCAATCTCGAAACACAGTTAACTCGTGAAGTGCAGACGGATGCAAACGGGTTCTACGTCATTCCGCTGCTTCCTCCAGGGCGGTACCGCCTCGAGGTCAGAAAGACCGGCTTTAAGTCAACGATTCAAGACAATATAACCCTCGAAGTGAACCAAGCGGCCCGCATCGACCTGTCGCTGGAACTGGGCGCAGTGACCGAAAGCGTGAACGTCACTTCTGCTGCTCCGTTGGTGGAATCAGATTCTTCATCAATCGGCCAGGTGGTGGAGACCAAGCAGATCGTCGATCTCCCGCTAAACGGTCGCAACTTCGTGCAACTCGCGATTCTCGGCCCCGGCGTGACCGGTGTCGGATATGGAGCTTCAGGCACCATCATGAGCGGCTCACGCCCCGACGACCTTCGTCCCGGTAGCGAGATCTTTTCGAACGGCAATCGCGAAGGCTCCAATAACTTCATGTACGACGGCATCGACAACAACGAGCGCCTCACGTTGTCCATCACACTTCGGCCGTCGGTGGAGGCTGTGCGCGAGTTCAAGATCCAAACGAATATGTTCTCGGCGGATCAAGGACGTAATGCCGGCGCCACCGTAAACGTTGTCAGCAAGTCAGGAACGAATGAGTTTCATGGCAGTGCGTATGAGTTCATCCGGAACGACAAGTTTGATGCAAAGGAGTATTTCACAGCGGGCAATGCTCCTAAACCGGCGTTCCGCCAGAATCAGTTCGGAGCTAGCTTTGGCGGCCCGGTGATTAAGAACAAAGTCTTCTTCTTCACCAACTACGAGGGGTTCCAGCGGCGTCGCGAGACGGTTTCAGTAAACACCGTTCCCACGGAGGCGATGCGCCGCGGCGATTTCAGTGCCGTTCGAGATATTTACGACCCGTTCACTGTAAGGGCGGCTCCCGGCACTTCAAGCGGGTTCACGCGTGACCTTTTTCCAGGCCGGCAGATTCCGATGAATCGTTGGGATCCCGTCACTACGAAGCTCATGAATGCATATCCACTCCCCCAACGCCCCGGTCTCGTGAACAATCACACGAGCTATCCGAAGGAGAAACAGCAGTGGAACCAGGGCGATGGCCGGTTCGACTGGAATGCCTCGGAGAAGAACCTGATCTTTGGCCGCTACTCGCGACAGGATACGGCCACCACTCGACCGTCTACCTTCCAACCGGTCAGCATTCCGGGTGTTGACCGTCCCGTGGCTCTCGGCAGCGAAGCCAGCTTCGCAGGAACCAGCAATCTGAACGCGCACCACGCCGTCATCGCCTGGACGAGTCCGGTCACGCCAACTTTCCTCGTTGACGCTCGAATGGGTTTTCAGCGCTTCAACCTCAACTTTCAACAGGAGGGCTTTGAGCAGGGCGCCCACCTCGGCGAGCAACTCGGAGTTCGCGGCTCGAACCAGGGGCCCCGCAGTGAGGGCTTCCCGATCTTCAGCCCCGCGAATTATCAAGGTATCGGCATGACGCGTTCACTGCCCATCATTCGTGTGGAGAACACTTTCAACCCGATGGTCAACTTCACGAATATCTGGTCGAAGCACACAGTCAGGTATGGCGTGGACATCCGCAGGCGCCAACTGACCATCTTCCAAACGAATCGCGGCAATGGACGCTTCAACTTCGCGCGCACTCAGACCGCCGATCCAAACAGCCCCGGCAATACGGGTGACGAAATGGCGAGCTTCCTTCTCGGCACTCCGTCGGTGGTGGAGCAGGATTTCTTGCTCGCGACTGTCGGAATGCGCGGCACCGAGTACGGTGGATTCTTTCAGGACGATTGGCGTGTCACTCCTCGCCTGACCTTGAACTTGGGCCTGCGGTATGAGTACGACACGCCCTATAGCGAAGTTGCCAATCGTTGGACGAACTTTAATCCGAACACGGGTCAGTTCCTGATCGCAGGAGTCAACAGCGACAAGTACGTTGGCGTGCAACCCGATCTCAACAACTTCGCGCCTCGCCTGGGCTTTGCATATCGTTTGACGAACACTACGGTTATTCGCGGCGGTTCCGGTGTCTTCTATAACGCGCAAGGGAGCGAGGCCGTCAACATGCGTATGCACCGCCAAGTGCCTTTTGGCCCCATCAACGCCATCCCGATAGACCAGTTCAGTGCCAACGTTCGACGCGTCTCCGACGGACTGCCGCCGATTCCGAATCTCGATCCAAACTTCGTGATCGCAAATCCGAGCGGTAACCTGCTTGCGATCGCACCTGACTTCAAGAACGGCTATGCGATCCAATTCAACTTCCAAATCCAGCAGGAGTTGCCCTGGAACATGGTGGCGAAGCTTGGGTATGTGGGTAACCTGAACCGCCAGTTGGACAACAGCTACAACATCAACCAACAGGACCCCGGTCCCGGCTCTATCGCGGCGCGCCGTCCTCTCCGTTTCGTGGCGCCGAACGTGCTGGACGTGACCTATTCGCTCAGTGACGGACGTTCGAGTTACCACTCGCTTCAAGCAACGGCCGAAAAGCGCTTCTCAAATGGCCTGAGCTTCCTGTCCGCCTACACCTGGGCGCACTCGATCGACAACGTCGCCAACGCGTTCGGTGGAGCTGCGAACGGACCTCTTCCGCAAGACATTCGTTTCCGAAACAACGATCGGGGTGACAGCGGATTCGACATCCGGCATCGCTTCACTCACTCGATGAACTATGAATTGCCGTTTGGAAGGGGCAAACGGTGGAGTTTCGGCAGCAGCGTGGCAGATTTTGCGCTCGGCAACTGGCAAACCAACCTGATCTTCACTGCCCAGACCGGGCTTCCATTCACGCCAGTGCTCAATAACGCGGTCGCAAATGCCGGCGGCAGCCGGCCCAATCGATTGAAGAGTGGAGAGATCGATAATCCGGATCCAGCCCACTGGTTCGATACGAGCTTCAACACTCCCGATGCTGCCTGGGGAAACCCAGCCCAGTTCACATATGGGAACGGGGGCAGAAACATTCTTCGCGGACCCGGGCGCGTCAATTGGGATTTCTCGATTTTCAAGAACTTCCCATTCACCGAGCGCTGGAACGTTCAGTTCCGTGCGGAATCGTTCAACCTCTTCAACACTCCTCAGTTCGGTCTTCCGAACTCCAACATCGGATCGGCAGCTGCCGGGACCATCACCTCACTCGCTGGCAATCCTCGTCAGCTGCAGTTTGCATTGCGCTTAAGCTTCTAAACAGTGCGTGACGGACGGCTACTTACAAAATGAGTAGCCGTCCGCCGACTCCTACTCGTGAAGCCCTATTCCGTCCTATAGTTCCAGCCTGAGACGTTCAGCCAGCGGGGGAACGTCATCAGATCGGGGTACTCGGCGCGAACGGCGGGAATGTCCGCTGTGTACCCGTGATCCTCGAACCAATGGAACATGAGTGCCATCTCCTGACTTATCTGCTGTTCGAGGGCGTCCCATGGAACTTGCACGTAGCGGACATCGCGCGAAAGGACTCGGCTGAACTCTCGCGCGATCTCTTCACAGGTACGCTCGTCACCGGAGATATCAAGAGCTCTGTTGAGCCATCTGCCTTCGTTCGCAAAGGACAATGCCGTGAGGCCGCCGATGTCGTCGACCGCTATCTGCTGCAGCTTCGTTTGTGGGCTAAGCGGCCATATCAGCGAGCCCTGTTCGAGCATCTCCCGCATACCAACCCAGTTCTCCATGAAGAAAGAAGGACGCAGAATGCTGTAAGGCAGCCCGGATGCTCGGAGCCGCTCCTCGACGCGAAATTTAGAGTCGAAGTGAGGCACGCCAGTGTTTTGATCGGCACCACCAACAGAGGAGTAGACGAAGTGGCTGACCCGAGATCGCTGGGCCGCTTCGATCATGTTGTATCCCTGTTGCGACTCGGCTTCCACACCTCCCTCGGCGAACGTGGACATGCAAAATACGCCGTACACCCCGTCGAGTGCCCGACGTAAGGAATCGATGTCTTCGAAGGTGCCTTTCACTACTTGCACCCCCTGACCAGCCAGTTGTCGCGCTTCATGTTTGTTGGGATCCCGAACCAAGGCCCGCACGGGAAAACCGTGCTTTCGCAGGTGTCTTAGAGTGGCGCCGCCTTGCTTCCCAGTCGCACCCGTCACAAGAATCAGTCGTTGTTCGTTCATCTGCTGCTTAGTGTAGGAGCACTTTGTTTATCTACCCCATTTCGTAACCGCGAATGGAGAGGAGGCCGTCGGCTAAGCTGAGGCTGTGTTGCCCAACCGGAACTGGTTAGCGTTCGAGGCCGCCCTCTTGTTTCTGCTCCTACCCATGCTAGTGGCGACACTCGCGGTACGCGGGTTGATCTTCGGATTGCTGTGGACCGCTGCTCTGTACTGTTATCTGCAGCTTCGCCTCGACCCGTCATTCGACGATTCGCGACTTTGGGGCTTCGTATTCCCCCAGCAATGGCGACTATTGCTTTTGCGATTTGTTTTGGCTGCTCTAGCGATCTCGGTATTCGTCGTTTTGCTGGACAGCACGAAGCTATTCAGTTTCGTGCGAACCCGACCTCGTCTGTGGGCCGTAGTGATGTTGCTCTATCCGATCCTCTCGGTCATCCCTCAAGGCCTGGTCTATCGAGTCTTCTTCATTCACCGCTATCGGGATTGGCTCTCGACCCCGAGGTTGAGAATCCTATTGAGCGCGATCGCGTTTTCCTTCGCACACATTGTGTTCCGCAATCCATGGGCGATCCTGTTCACGTTCGTCGGCGGACTGATGTTCGCATCGACGTATCTCAAGACCAGGAGCAATCTTGCGGCGTCGGTAGAGCACGCGTTGTACGGATGCTTTGTTTTCACGATTGGCATTGGGCAGTATTTCTATGCCGGCCCGATTCGCTGAAAGGTGTCGATAAAATGACGACGTGCGAAAGCTGATCCTCTGCGTCCTCAGCGTTCCCGGGCTGCTACTCTCAGCGCCGGCCGCCGACTCGCCTCGAACCGAGCAGTTCGAAATGAAGGTGCGCCCATTGTTGGCGAAAAACTGCTTCGCGTGCCACCGACAGACAGCGATGGGTGGCCTGCGCCTCGACTCGCGCGAAAGCATTTTGAAGGGCGGAGGCTCTGGACCGGCCGTCGTCCCGGGCGAACCCGACAAGAGTCTGATAATTCAAGCGGTTGCGCACACTCACGATCGTTTGAAAATGCCGCCCGGAGGCAAGTTGTCCGCCGAGGATGTGGAGATCCTCCAGACGTGGGTTCGAGACGGCGCGTTCTGGCCCGAAGAGAAAGCCGGGAGCGGGTCGGCGGCTACCAAGTCAGGCGAATACGTGATCACTCCTGAGCAAAGGCAATTCTGGAGCTTTCAGCCGGTCCGCGCCTACGAACCTCCTGTTGTTCAGGACACGAAATGGGCCCGCACACCCATTGATCACTTCATCCTGGCTCGACTCGAGAAAGAGAACCTCAAGCCAGTTCGATTTGCGGATAAGCGTACGCTTCTCCGGCGCGTGACCATCGACTTAACGGGCTTACCTCCTACACCCGAGGAAATGGACAAGTTCCTCGCCGACGAATCGGCTCAAGCTTACGAAAAAGTGGTTGATCGCCTGCTCGCTTCGCCGCGATATGGCGAGCGCTGGGGCCGCTACTGGCTCGATGTCGCACGGTATTCCGATGAGGCGCTCAACTCCACGCAGGAAGCCCCGTATCCGAACTCATTCCGCTACCGCAACTGGGTAATTCAGGCCTTCAACGACGATATGCCCTACAACGAGTTTGTGAAGGCGCAGGTCGCGGGCGATCAACTTGGCGACCCGGAGAAGTACGTCGCAGGGCTTGGCTTTTATGCCCTGAGTCCGGAGATGCAGGACGAGCGCGTGGACGCGACAACTCGCGGGTTTCTCGGGCTCACGGTTGCCTGCGCGACGTGTCATGACCACAAGTTCGATCCGATTCCTCAGAAGGATTTCTACTCGTTGCAGGGCGTCTTTAGTAGCACAAAGCTTCACGAGTTTCCGCTAGCTCCCCAGGATGAGGTGACGCGTTGGAAAGCTGCGAAGGCTCTCGCGGACAAGCGCGAGGCGGCGCTCGAAAGTTTCTACAAGAAGCAATCGGAGCAGATCGGTGAGATGCTGGCAGCGCGCACATCCGATTACTTGCTCGCCGCACAAGAGTTGCGTTCAGCCGATGGACTCGACAAAGAAACGCTCGATCGATGGGTTAAATACCTGGCTCAGCCGGCAAAGGAACATAACTACTTCAAAGGCTGGAATGCACTGATTGCTCGGAACGCGGCGAAGGCGGAGTTTGAAGCCGAGGCCAGAAAGCTGCATGAGCTGATTGCGACGGTGATCGAGGAGAAGAAGGATGTGGACGAGAAGAACTTCCTGATTCTCGGCCGGGATGCCAAGCGCAGCGTGATTGCAGGCGCGTCATTGCACTCGATCGAACGCGATAAGTACGTGTTATGGCGCGATCTCTTCGAGAAGGCCCTGCAGGATGCTGGTGGAGTCCGGAAGACACCGGATGGCGTTCTGTACTACGGAAAGGAGAAGGGTGAGCGATTCTATTCGCGCTTGGAAACCCAGCATCTTGCGCTGCTAAAGGCCGAAGCGGAACAGGCCAAGAAGGCAGTTCCGCCGCAGTACCCGTTCCTGCAGACGATTACGGACGCTGAAAAACCCGCTGACGTGAAAGTGGCGATCCGGGGCGATCGGAACAACCTTGGCGATGTCGCGCCTCGACGC
>DASQVJ010000763.1:0-8315 GCA_035640835.1 Bryobacteraceae bacterium | reverse complement strand
CTTTCTCATTCATGTAAGCGACTCGCGAATCCAGCTCGCGAAAGAATGCGGCGTCCGGCGAATCGCCTTTGCCGAACACCTTTGGGGCGAACGCGTCATTTCCCAGCAGAAGGCCGCGAATATGCGTAAACTTCTGTGACGCTCGAGCATCCACAACACGACGAAAGTCCTCGGGCTTCAAGACGGCGAGGTCGTAGACGGTGTCGCCCATCCAAAGGTGAGCGAGCATCGATTCGGTGTTCTGCCAGTGATGAACATTGGCCCTCTGAATGAAGCCGGGAACACTCGCAGCCGTTGCGGTCAGCTTGCCCTGCTGTCCATTCCAGCGAGCAACATTGCTCGTGATTCGGAACTCCCAATCGCCTACATCCACAGGAGCGAATCGAATGACAAAGCGTCGCTGACCGTCCCAGAAGCCCGGCATCAGGAACGTGCGATGTTTCGGAGACCGGAACTCACCCTGAAGTGTCACCGAGCGATACGGGTTCGGATGCGCCTTTGCTTCGGCTTCATCCATCTCGAACACCAGTTCACAGCGCGAGAAGATCGGCGTCGGCTGGCAGGCGAGCTGTGCATCCAGATCATGAGGAAGCGCGATGATCCCTACTGCGATCATCAGGACTGCCTCGATGCGAGTTACCATACGATCTTTAGTTTACTGACAGCCCCGAAAAGTGGAGGTCCGCATGAGAAGACTTCTTCTCCTCCTCGTCTGTGCCCTGTCGCTCAGCGCCGAAAGCATCAGCAACAAGACCCAGGGCATGACGCGCATGCCTGGCTTCTTCCCGTTATATTGGGACGCTAAAACCGGCAAGCTCTTCATGGAGATCAACCGGTTCGGCACCGAGTTCCTGTACGTCGTGGGACTGCCGGCGGGCATTGGCTCAAACGATATAGGGCTCGACCGTGGCCAGCTTGGGTCTGACCGCATTGTCCGCTTCGATCGCGTCGGTCCGAAGGTTTTGCTCGTAGAACCGAATTACGGCTTCCGAGCAGTCTCGAATAGCGCGGCGGAACGAAAGGCCGTGGAGGACTCGTTTGCTCAATCGGTTCTCGGTGGCTTTACCGTGGAGGCTGAAGATAAGGGGTCGGTTCTGGTCGACGCGACTGCGTTCTTCTTGCGCGACGCACATCGAGTCGCGAGTGCTCTGCGTCAGACCAATCAAGGCGCGTTCTCTGTGGATGCCGCGCGTAGCGCCATCTATCTGTCGCGGACGAAGGCGTTCCCCAAGAACTCCGAAGTCGAAGTCACGTTAACCTTTTCGGGAGATCAGCCGGGAAAATGGGTGCAGGAAGTGGTGCCCACTCCCACCAGCATCACGGTGCGCCAGCATCACTCATTCATCGAACTTCCTGAACCCGGTTACAAGCCGCGAGCCTTCGACCCTCGCGCGGGATTCGGCGGCACCAGCTACATGGATTTCGCCACACCTGTAAGTGAGCCCGTCGTGAAGCGGTACACCAACCGGCATCGACTCGAGAAGAAGGATCCGGGGGCGGCCATGAGCGAGGCAGTAAAGCCGATCACTTACTATCTCGATCCTGGCGCGCCCGAGCCGATTCGAAGTGCACTGCTCGAAGGCGCGCGCTGGTGGAACCAGGCGTTCGAAGCTGCCGGCTTCAAGGACGCGTTCAAGGTCGAGATACTTCCCGAGGATGCCGACCCGATGGACGTTCGCTACAACGTGATTCAGTGGGTCCACCGGTCGACGCGCGGCTGGTCCTATGGAAACAGCGTTCGCGATCCTCGCACAGGGGAGATCATCAAGGGCCATGTCACACTCGGCTCGCTGCGTGTTCGGCAGGATTACCTGATCGCCGAAGGCCTGTTAGCACCCTATGAGAGCGGCAAGGCCCCAGACCCCGCGATGATGCAGTTAGGTCTCGCGCGACTGCGGCAACTCGCCGCACACGAGGTGGGTCATACGCTCGGACTGTCACATAACTACGTCTCGAGCGCCAAGAACCGGGCATCGGTAATGGACTATCCGCATCCTCTCGTGAAGCTCAACGGAGCCGGCGAACCTGATCTCGCCGATGCGTACACGACGGAAATCGGCGAATGGGACAAGGTCGCTATCAACTATGGCTACCGCCAGTTTGGCCCGGGTGCGAACGAGAAAGCGGAACTGGACCGCATTTTGAGCGACGCATTCAAGCGCGGTGTCTACTTCATCAGCGATGCTGACTCGAGACCCTTGGGCAGTGCCCATCCGAACTCGCATCTTTGGGACAACGGCACAAACGCTGTCGATGAACTTGAACGGGTGATGAAGGTTCGAGCGCTGACTCTCGAGCGCTTCGGCGAACGAAATATCCGGGAAGGCGCACCGCTCGCGACGCTCGAAGATGTCCTCGTGCCCGTGTATCTGGGCCATCGTTATCAGACGGAAGCTGCGGCCAAGGTCCTCGGCGGTCTGCTGTACAGCTACGCGCTCCGTGGCGATGGACAGACCATCACGCAAATTGTGCCGGCAGCGGAGCAGAAGAAAGCCTTGGAAACTCTGCTGAAGACGGTGGATCCGCAAGCGCTCACACTGCCGGAGCGACTGCTGCAGATCATTCCGCCTCGAACTCCTGGATATCCGCGAACTCGTGAGACCTTCCGGGGACATACCGGCCTCACGTTCGATCCGCTTGGTGCCGTCGAAGCGGCAGCGAATCTCACGTTCAGTCTTGTGCTGCAACCCGAGCGTGCAGCTCGGCTGATCGAGTATCACGCGCGAGACGCGAAATACCCAGGCTTCAACGAAGTTGTCGACCGAGTGCTTCAGGCGACATGGAAGCGTCCGCGAGTGGGAGGTCTGCAATCGGAGGTGCAACGCACCGTAGACATGGCTGCGCTCTATCATTTGATGGCGCTCGCAATCAATCAGCAAGCCGCTCCTCAGGCGCGAGCAATCGCCGAGCGGAAGATCGACGAGCTGCGCCAGTATCTCGCCCGGGCCGCAGAAGCAACCGACCCTAATCAGAGGGCGCATTCTACGTTCGCACTCGCGCAAATCAAGCGGTTCCAGGAGAACCCAAAAGAGCTCAATCTGCCACGACCCGCGGAGCCCCCTCCGGGTCAGCCGATTGGCGATCTGGCGTGTGATTACGACGATGGTTGGAGCATCGGCATAGTCCAATGAGTTCGTAAAGCAGAGCAGAATTCAATCAATTGCCATGCAATATTCATCGCACTGACACGTCAAGGCGAGACACTTGCGCCGCACCTATGAATCTTCAACCCTTGCTGCGTGCGGCGCTGTTAGTCGCACCACTTACCCTTGCCGGCCAGAGTGCCTCCTTTGATGTAGCACTGATCGGCGACACGCCCTATGGCGCGGCCAACGAGCCCAAATTCGAGCGCATGATCGCTGACATCAATCGTTCGGGTGTCCAGTTGGCGGCCCACATCGGCGACACCAAGAACGGATCTACCCGTTGCGATGATGCTTTCTACACGAAGGCTCTGAACTGGTTCAACACCTTCGACATGCCCGTGCTCTACTCGCTGGGCGACAACGAGTGGACGGACTGCATGCGTGCGAATAACGGCGCTTTCGATCCATTGGCCCGTCTTGCTCTTGCTCGTAAAACCTACTTCCCCACCAACATGAGCTTGGGTAAGAATGCGGTCGCAGTCGTGCGCCAGAGTGATGACGCTCAGTACTCGCTCTACGTCGAGAACGCAATGCTTGTTCGAGGCCCGGTCGTCTTCGCAACCATTCACGTGGTCGGAAGCAACAACAATCTCGAGTACAAGAACACTCAAGGCTCGCCGAATCCCTTCTATGACAATGACGCGGAGTTTCGCGCTCGCAATACGGCGAACATTGCCTGGCTGCGGAAAACGTTTGCCCTCGCGAAAGAGCGCAACCTGCTGGGCATCATGCTGCTGCTCCAGGCCAACATGTTCGAGCAGTTCTTTGACTCCGGAACGGGCTCGACAAGGTCGGGCTATGCGGATTTCATTGCAGCCTTGCGCGAAGAAGCCAAGAACTTCAAGGGTGAAGTCGTGCTGGTGAGTGGCGACACGCACTACATGCGCGTCGATAAGCCCCTCACCGATCAGTACCCGGCCTGCACTGCTGCAACCGGTGAATGCAAGCCTTTCACAGCCGCTGAAGATGCGCGTGGTGCTCGCCTGCTGAACTTCACACGTGTTGAGGTGCCAGGCTCGAATGATGTGCACTGGGTGCTTTGCCACGTTCGTCCGAACAGCCGCAATCTCTTCACCTTCGAGTTCATGATCATGCCGGACGCTCCGTCCACTGGCGTCACGCCTGTTGTGACCGCACCCGGCAACACCATCACGAACAACTCGCTGGAGACGACAACGAGTCAATTGGTTCTCGACGCGTCGAGGTCAACGTCCACCAATACCGGCGCCCTCACCTATAAGTGGTCGTACTCGCCCGGATATGCGGTGCCCGGTATCGCGCGCGGAGACACGGCAACCCCGCTCATCCAGCTTTCGCAGATCGGGACTTATCAGCTGACGCTCACCGTTACGGATCGCACGGGAGCAACGGGCAACTCCACGGTCACGATTCTCCGCAGATAGACCCCCCAACCCGGAGGCTCGGCTCACCAGTCGAGCCTCATCCAAAGCTAAGCTGAGTCGTCAGAACTGAATTCTTAGACCCAGCTGAATATTGCGTGGCCCAACGTTCGTAGTTTGCGATACTCGACCGAAATCGCCCGCTCCTAAGGTCGTTCCGGCCCGCCCGAATTGAGGCGTGTTCGTCACGTTGAACATCTCGCCACGAAACTGGATCTTGACCGCTTCCGAATAGCGGAAGTTCTTCAAGATCGCGAGATCGGCATGTTTAGTGGGTCCGAAGCGCACGGTCGGCAGCCAGCGCGGTGCGTTTCCGATCTCGAAGCGGCCCGGTGTGGAAAATGCCTCCGTGTTGAACCAGCGTTCCGGCGTGGGATTATCGACAGCCACGTCCTTGAAGCTCGTGGTGATGTTAGGTCGCTGCGTCTGGAATCCGTAGTTGGTAAGCGTGTTCGGGGCGTTGAACTGCAAGGGCAGACCGCTTGAAAATCGCACGATGCTCGAGACCTGCCAGCCGCCGACGATGGCATCCACAACCTTCGGCATGTCGCTACCAAACTTGCGTCCGCGACCAACCGGGAGCTCGTAGACAAGAGTGTTCACGAAGCTATGCGGCAGGTCATGTGCGCTGATCGAACGATCGACTTCGAGATTGTAGAAGTCGCGCAAGGTATCGGAAACCTCCCAACCCTGCCATTCGCTCGCATTGTCGATGGCTTTCGACCATTGATAAGTCGTCAGCAAGTTGAGGTTGGCTCCCATCCGCCAATGGAAGCGCGTCACAAGGGCGTTGAAACTCGAACTGGCGCCCGGTGTGTCGCCCGAGAGATTCACGCCATTGAACTGCGGATACGGTCGAAGGAGTCGATTTCTGGGGACGGTGCGGCCCGATAGGACGCCCGAAGTGATCACTCCAAAGAACGGATTCGGCACTGGCTCGTCGAGAGCGGCACCGAGGGACAGGTAGTCAGGATGGAGCTGATTTGCCTGCTGGCCGGTTCCGAACAGCAGCTTGCGACCCTGAGTGCCGGTATATCCGAATTCGAACACCATGCCAGGTTTGATCTCGTATTGGAAGTCCGCGCTGTAGTTCTGAACGTATCCGAGCGGGTGGTTATACGGGAAGGCGTTCACCGTCTCGCCGACCTGTGTCAGCAATCCTCGAGAACTACCTGCGGGCTGGATGATCGTTGGGAATGGGTTGTTTAATAGCGACGTCGGATCAGGGTTCAAGCCGTCGCCAGCGATTGTGGAGACCCATTGCGTGGTCGTGGAGTATCCGTCACGAGCACCGCCGCCCGTTTGTGGGTAGAACATGCCGTAGCCGCCGCGGAAGACAAGCTTGTCAGTGACCTTGTACGCGAGGCCAAAGCGAGGAGCAAAGTTCGCCCACTTCGTACGCCAGACGCCCGGGTTGTCCTTGTCGACGAAACGAAGACCTCCTCGAAGCGGAAGTCCTGTCTGCTGAGCCAGCGGATTCTGAACGTCAAAATCGAACCAGTTGAACCGGTTGTAGCGCTCGGTTCTGGCAGGTTGCGCTTCCCATCGAATACCCAAATGCAGAGTGAGGCGGCGAGTCGCCCGCCAGGAGTCCTGGAAATAGGCACCGTGATACCAAGCGGTCGTGGCCGTGGCCGCGGAGATTGGAATTTCACCGCTGGCGCCCAGTCCCAACAGAAGCGAGGCAATCGCGTCACCAGAAGTCGTGCTCGTTTGACCAGCGATTGGACCGGAGGTCAAACCCCGGTTGAACCTGAAAATTGGCGTATTGAAGTCAGTGTTGTTCAGCCTTGCCAACTCGCTGATCCATCCGAACTTCAAGCTATGAGCACCACGTTCGTTGGTGACATTGACCTGCAGGTTGTGTGTTTCTCGTGCCGCGTTGAGGTAACGTCGATTGTTCAGACTGGTGTACGTCTGGAATTCGAAGCCAGGCAAAGTCTGAGCCTGGAACTGCGAGACGAGAGCGGGCGAGAAGCCAAGTATTGTCGCGTTCATACCCTGGGACGGCGAGTTCTGATTCTCACGCCACCGTCCGGATCCAACCAACACGTTGACCACCCATGTCGGGCTTGGAGTCACGGTAGTGCCAATCACAACCTGATGGCGGGGATTTACGTCACTGAAGTTCGTGTCCGCGCCACCTCCGAAGAACTCGGGCGCTACGTTTTCCTGCCAGGCTTTGGTGAGGCGTCCGAAGAGGGAGATCTTTTCGTTCGTGGCCCAGTCGATGCGGACGTCCATACGATCGTTCACGGTCTTGGTCGAGCCGGCCTTGGCGAAGTTGCGAGTATTCGTGAACGGGTCACCCGTCGTGTTGGGAAGCGGGTATTGGGACGCCACCTTCTGTCCAACCGCGTTGAGCATGTTCGCCGGTATTACGTTGCCCGGGAAAGGGTCGCGAATGAAGCCGCTGCCGTTGGGATTCGGTCGCGTCGTGAACGGGTTGTAGATGACGGAGAGGCTGCCATCGGGGTTGAATGTCTGCGAGAAGTCGCCTCGACGCTGCAGTTCCGTGGCCACGTTTGAGACGTTCGTACTGGGGCTGCCTTGCCGTAAGCCTTCATAGGTACCGAAGAAGAACAGCCGCTTTGACCGCAGAATCGGGCCGCCGAGAGAAGCACCAAACTGGTTGCGCTGGAAGTTGACCCTGGGAATTCCAGAGCGGTTGTTCGCCCACGAGTTTGCGTCGAGTACCTTGTTGCGAAGGAACTCGAACACCGAGCCATGGAAGTCGTTCGATCCGCCACGTGTGATCATGTTGACCACACCGCCGTCCGATTTGCCAAACTGGGCATCGAACTGGTTGCGGGCGATGTTGACCTCTTGAACCGAATCGACGCTGGGCGCGGCGATCAAGCCACCCCAATCGACGGCTGCAGCAGGCACGCCATCGATCAACGTAAGGCCAGCTTGCCCGCGACCTCCGTTCATCGAGAAGCGGTTATGGTTCTGATCCTGCGTCGCCTGCGATATGCCGGTTCTTACAGCGATCACACCTGCATTTACGTGAACCATCGCGAAGGGATTCCGGGCATTGACCGGAAGGTCCAAGACGGTCTGCTGATCCAACGTGATCGCGCGGTTGGCAGTCTGCGTGTCGAGCATAGTGACTGCGGCCGTCACCTCGACTGTCTGCGTCACCTCGCCGATCTGCATAGTGACGGCTACATCCAGGGTCTGATTCACACGTAACTCGGCGGCTTTCTGGACGTAGCGGCGAAATCCGGATGTCTCGGCGCTGATTTCGTAGTTGCCTGGTGCTAACTGCGAAAACGTAAAGTGACCGTCTGCACTGCTGTTGCTGGTGCGCGTATCGTTCGTCGCTTCGTTCCGAACTCGTACAGTGACGTTCGGAATCACGGCGCCGTTCTGATCGGAAACGGTGCCGGTGATCGTCCCGGTGAAGGCTTGTCCAAAAACGGACTCAGCGCACGTCCCCAGCACGAGCGCAAATACGACTGCATGGAACCTCATAGCCCCTCCATGAACCTGACCACCCTGTCAGTTGGGTGAAAGTCTATAACGCTCGATTGCTATTCCGCAACTCACGTAGCCGCTTCTGGTCGGAGGCGTTCGATATAGTCTCCAAGATGCGGTTGATCTTGGTCATGCTCTGCGCTTCTGTCGTTCTGCAGGGCGATGTCGGGAGCCAGGCATGTGCCGCTTGCCATGCTTCGATTTATCGAAGCTACTCGACGACGTCGATGGCCAACACAAGCGGCAAGACCGCTTCCCTGCCCTCCGGTTCGGCTGGTGCGTATGAAGT
>DASQVJ010000762.1:0-4249 GCA_035640835.1 Bryobacteraceae bacterium | reverse complement strand
TCCTGAACATGACTTCTATTTATATGGTCAGTTCCAGCTTGAGACCATAGGTAAAAGGACTCAGTACTTGCAAATCATGTCTACAGTGTCCTTTGTATGCTCTCGTCCCAAACTCCGGTTTTTCCACCGAGCTTCAAGTTGACTAGGCTTGTTGCCGATAATAGAACTCTGTGCTCCTGAGCATTTCCACGACTTTCCATCCGGCAACGGATCTTGGGTTTCTGCTGCACAAGAATCCTGCGAACCTGCACACGGCTGAGCTCAGCTTCGGTAACGCGCTGGTGTTCTATCCGGAGGCATCAGCCGACCGCTGCACGGCCTGTCTTCTGGTGGAGGTTGATCCTGTTGGGCTTGTGCGGGGTGCGCGGCAGCTCGAGCAGTATGTCAATGACCGGCCGTATGTATCGTCGTCTTACCTGACCGTCGCGATGGGACGCCTGTTCGGCACGGCGCTCGCCGGCAACTGTCAGAAGCGGCCGGAGCTTGTCAACACACCGTTCCCTCTCGAGCTGATCGCAGAGGTCGTGCGTGCCCGGCGGGCCGATCTTTTGTCGACGCTATTCGAGCCACTGGGCTACCAGGTGGAGACGAAAAGGCTTCCTCTGGATGAGAAATTCCCCGAGTGGGGCGAGAGTCAATACTTCCGCCTCCAGCTCCGCGGCACGCTAACGGTGCATGACGCTCTGTCTCACCTCTACGTCCTGCTGCCGGTCCTCGATGACGACAAGCACTACTACATCGGCGAGGCAGAGGTGGAGAAGTTGCTCCGCCATGGAGAAGGATGGCTGCAACGGCATCCGGCGAGAGACTTGATCGTCAGCCGTTATCTCCTGCGTAAGTCATCGTTGATGGACCAGGCATTCGAAATGCTTCTGCGCGAGGAGAGTCCGGCTATCGAAGCTGCTGAAGATCGAAGCACGCAAGCAGCCCAAGTGGAACGAAACCTGGAGCGGCCCCTGACTCTTCACACTCTGCGCCTGAATACGGTAGCCGACAAGGTGAAGCAGCTCGGAGCGAAGACCGTCGTCGACCTCGGCTGCGGGGAAGGCAAGCTGCTGCGACGCCTGCTGGCAGACCGATCGTTCGAGCGCATCGTCGGCATGGACGTAAGCCACAGGTCGCTCGAGATCGCCACTTCGCGACTGCGGCTGGATCGCATGCCTGATCGACAGCGCCAACGAATCTCGTTGGTGCAGGGCTCACTGCTCTATCGCGACAAGCGATTGAACGGCTTCGATGCCGCAACACTCGTCGAGGTGATCGAGCACCTCGATCCGCCACGACTCGCAGTACTCGAGCGCGTGCTGTTCGAGTTCATGCGACCCCGCCACATCATCATCACGACACCGAACCGGGAGTACAACACTTTGTTCCCTACCCTCCCGCCTGGGACCATGAGGCACAGCGATCATCGGTTCGAATGGACGCGCGCGGAGCTGCGCGACTGGTCCGAGCGCGTCGCAAATCGCTTCGGTTACAAGGCGAGCTTCGAGGACATCGGGCCGCTCGATCCACAGCAAGGTGCGCCGTCCCAACTAGCCTCGTTCACACTCGCGGAGACCGCGGCATGAAGGCCGTGAGCATTCCGGAGCTCGCGCTGGTGGCGCTCGTCGGCGCGTCCGGGAGCGGCAAGTCGACCTTTGCAGGAGCGCATTTCCTCCCAACCGAGATCCTCTCGTCCGATTACTTTCGCGGACTCGTCAGCGATGACGATAATAATCAGGCAGCCACCCCGGATGCCTTCGACGCGCTCTACTATGTGCTCGAGAAGCGGCTCGCGCGAGGCAGGCTCACGGTAGTGGATGCGACGAATGTGCGTGCCGAAGACCGTAAGCGCCTGATCCAGATTGCTCGGAAGCATCACGTCTTCGCCGTGGCCATCGTGCTCAACACTCCTGAGCGAGTCTGTCTTCATCGAAACTCCACTCGTCCCGATCGCGACTTCGGGCCTCATGTGGTGCGGCGTCAAGTAGGCGATCTCAAGCGTGGCCTGCGAGGTCTTGCGGGTGAGGGTTTCCGCTTCGTTCACATTCTGGAGGCCGATGAAGAAATAACCATTCAGCGCACTCGTCTCTGGAACAACAAGAAGGACGAGCACGGCCCCTTCGATATCATCGGCGACCTCCATGGTTGTGCGTCCGAGCTTCGCTCGCTGCTTTCATCTCTTGGATGGCAGCCCGTCAAGCTTGAAGGCAATCCCGACCCCTGGGGCTCTGAATCATGGGTCCATCCTCAAGGCAGAAAGGCGGTATTCCTCGGCGACTTGGTCGACCGCGGACCGGAGGTGCTCGACACACTGCGCATCGTTCGCAACATGGTTGGCAGTGGCGTCGCGCTGTGCGTGGCGGGCAATCACGACGAAAAGCTGCTGCGCTGGTTGAAGGGGAAGCAGGTCCAGATCAAGCATGGCTTGCAGAAGTCGATCGATAGCTTGGACCCGCTAGCGCCCTCGGAGCGCGCCGAAGTCCTGAAATTTCTCGAGAGCCTGGTAGGCCACTTCGTCCTCGATGACGGCCGCCTCGTTGTTGCGCACGCGGGGTTGCGCGAGGAGATGCACGGTCGGACCTCGGCAGCCGTTCGCGAGTTCTGCTTGTATGGTGAAACTACGGGCGAAAGTGACGAATTCGGCTTACCGGTTCGCTACAACTGGGCGGCCGAGTATCGTGGGCGGGCCACGGTTGTGTATGGTCACACTCCCGTGCCCACCCCTGAGTGGCTGAACAACACGGTCAACATCGATACGGGCGCGGTGTTCGGCGGCAAACTGACGGCGCTTCGCTTTCCCGAGCGCGAGTTCATCTCCGTCCCTGCGTTGGCCGAGCATGCCGTGCCGATCCGCCCGTTTCTTCAGCCAACTTCAACCACGGCTCGCACGGGACAGCAGGAGCTTGATGACGTGCTTGACCTCGAGGAGGTCACCGGCAAGCGGTTCATCGAGACGCGACTCGAGAGGACCATAACGATTCGGGAAGAGAACGCGGTTGCCGCACTCGAAGTGATGAGCCGCTTTGCGACCGATCCTCACTGGCTCATCTATCTGCCGCCCACGATGTCTCCTTGTGAGACGTCGGCCCTTCCTGACCACCTGGAGCACCCTGCCGAGGCGTTCTCATTTTTCGAGAAAGCAGGGATCAAGCAAGTTGTGTGCGAGGAGAAGCACATGGGTTCACGGGCGGTGGTTGTGGTCTGCCGGGATGTCGACGTGGCACACAGACGCTTTGCGGTCGTCGACGGTCGCTCTGGGGTTTGCTACACGCGTACAGGTCGTCCCTTCTTCCCGGATCTCGCCAATGAGGCGGAACTCATCAGCCGATTGCGCGAAGCAATCACGAAAGCCGATCTTTGGGAGGATCTTCAAACCGATTGGTTGTGCCTCGATTGCGAGTTAATGCCCTGGTCGGCAAAGGCTCGCGAATTGCTCGAGCGTCAGTATGCAGCGGTGGGGAGTGCCGGAGAGCAAACATTGACCGCCGCCCTCCAGGTGTTGCGAACGAGTGCTGCAGCCCAGGAGCTGGTAGGCCGCTACGAGCAGCGACTTGAAGACCTGCAGCGATATCGCGCAGCATACCGGCGCTACTGCTGGCCAGTGTCGAACATCTCGGACTATCGGCTGGCTCCTTTCCATCTGCTTGCAAGCGAGGGCTGCGTGCACTCCGACAAGACGCATCCGTGGCACATGAAGACGCTTCATCACCTTGCGACGTGCGACTCCGGTATACTCGTCGCAACTCCCTACCTCATTGTGGATCTCGAGGATGAGGCGTCGAAGAACGCGGCGACCTCATGGTGGGAGCAAATGACCGAGCGAGGCGGAGAAGGCATGGTGGTGAAGCCCTCCGATTTCCTGAGTAGGAGCTCGAAGGGTATCGTGCAACCGGCGTTGAAAGTTCGGGGCCGCGAGTATCTCCGGATCATCTACGGACCCGAATATACTGCCCCGGACCAGATGCCCCGGCTCCGCTCTCGCGCACTCTCCGGTAAGCGATCGCTGGCGCTTCGGGAGTTTGCCTTGGGACTCGAAGCTCTCGAACGTTTCGTCGCGCACGAGCCCCTCCGCCGGGTGCACGAATGTGTGTTCGGTGTTCTGGCACTGGAAAGCGAGCCGGTAGATCCGCGATTGTAGAGTTTATTAGTCTGCGAGGTGCCTGTGGCCGCGCTCAGTTGCCATGCTGAGTGGATCCGGTACGGGTATCGCTTGGGTCAACGGCGTGACCTTGGCTGAGCGCCTGGCGTCCACTCCACGGTGGCC
>DASQVJ010000761.1:0-10554 GCA_035640835.1 Bryobacteraceae bacterium | reverse complement strand
GCTCCGGCGTAAACAAACCCTTCGACTGGACCATCAACCCCTATCGAGGCTGCGAGTTCGGCTGCAAATATTGCTACGCGCGCTTCACGCATGAGTTCATGGAGTTCCACGACGCCGAGCAGTTCGAGCGTGTCATCTATGCGAAGAACTGGAACCCGAGTGAATTTGCACGAGAGCTCCGCAACACTCCTCGTGGACAGCCCATCTGCATCGGCACCGCAACCGATCCCTATCAACCGGCCGAGCGCCGCTTCTTTCTTACTAGACAGATGCTCGCAGTCATCGCGCAAGAACGTGGGCACAAGATTTGGGTGACGACCAAGTCAGACCTGATTGCGCGCGACGCCGACATACTGGCGTACATCGCACGACGCAACGAGGTCCACGTCAGCATGACCATCACTACGGCCGATACCGCACTCGCCCGTCTCGTAGAGCCCTATGCACCACGGCCCGATCTGCGTCTTAAGGCCATCACAGCTTTAAACAACGCCGGTATCCCTGTGCGCACCCTTGCCTCGCCCGTAATGCCGCTCATCAATGATTCCGAACCTGCGCTCATGCATCTCGCAAAGAGCGCGAAAGCAGCCGGAGCTCGTTTCTTCAGCGGGCAACCGCTCTTCTTGAAATCTTGCGCGCAAGCGATGTTCTTCCCGTTCCTCGAAGAGCACTTTCCACATCTCGTGCGCAAGTATCGCGATCGCTACAACGAAGCAGCATATCTAAAAGGCGAGTATCCGAAGCTCATTGCCGAGCGCATTGCGAAGATCCGCAAGGAGGTGGGCTTTGAGATCAATCTGCCACCGGCCGCCGATGTCGATTGGCGCGAGCCGCAGCTCAATTTGTTCGATCAGACCCCGGACCAAACAGCTGAATCAGCCTCCGAGTGTCTGGTGAAGCAGAGTCGGCTGTGATCCGAACCTCGTAGTGTTCGCGCGGAATCAGGGCGGGGAAGCGCTCGCCCCACTCGATCAACAGCAGCGCATCGCGATCCAGCAGGTCCGTGAAGCCGATGCTCAGAACTTCCGGCTCCGTCTCCAGTCGGTAGAGATCCAGGTGTAATAAGAACGGCGTGTACTCGTGGACGAGCGTGAAGGTTGGACTCGTCACTTCATCACGAGAGATTTCTGCGATTTCTTCAACGATGCCCTTGGTGATGGTGGTCTTCCCCGCGCCGAGTTCACCGATCAATAACACTATGCAGACACGCGGCAGCAATCGCGCTATCTCGCGACCCGCACTAATTGTCTGCTCATCACTATCGGTAACGAAAGTCTGGAGCAGACGCACGAATCGCCTCAGGGAGAAATTGAAGGAGCTCCGTTGCGAGCAGGCAGCGGTCCGTCCAGCGTTGCGCACCGAGGTGTCCGCTCAGGCCATGCAGGTAAATACCGGCGATCACCGCTTTTCTCCAATCATCCGGATGTTGGCCAAGCATGCCCGCCAGCATGCCGGCAAGCACGTCGCCAGTACCGCCCTTCGCCAATGCTGGGGAGTCCACAGGGTTGATCCAGGTCTCGCCATCCGGGAACGCGGTGATGGTGCGATGCCCTTTCAAGACAAGCGTGCATCCGTGAGTCGACGCGTACGCCTGAGCCGTACCGATGCGATCCTTTTGCACCTCGGCCGTCGGTTTCTGTGCGAGGCGGCCCATCTCTCCAGGATGCGGCGTCAGTACACGCACGCGATCGCGCGCATGCCAATCGACACCGGCCAAAGCGTTTACAGCATCCGCGTCGAGCACACACATCTGCGACGCTTCTGCTGCGATCCGGCGCGCCAAATCGACATGGTGCGCCTCCGAGCCTAGCCCTGGCCCGGCAGCGACAACATCCATCTTCCGCGAGATCTCTGCAAACTCCTGATAGCTGGAGGGCAGGGGAGCCGTCATCAACTCGGGCTCGACAAACCAGTCCTTGGTTGATCCGACAGTGACCAGCCCGGCACCAACTCGTAGCGCCCCGAGCCCCGTCATGTGCGCAGCCCCTGTCTTTCCCTCCGCGCCACCGATCACCAACACATGCCCGAAGTCGCCCTTGTTCGTCTCGAACCCGCGGGGCCGCAGAAGTTCCCGAAAATCCTCGGCTGTCGTCAGGTTCAGCGGAACATGCTCATACAACGTTGGAGCACTGCCGATCTGGGCGACTCGAATCTCACCCATTCGATCGCAGTTCGGCGGCATCGCGTGGGCCACTTTTAACGCTGTGAACGTGACCGTGTAATCGGCCCTCGCGACCTCGCCTTCGCTGACGCCGCTGTCGCTAGTCATCCCCGAGGGGATGTCGATCGCGACCACTTTGGCTAGAGGGAAGCCCGCGTTGATCGCGCGAATCAGCTCGAGCGACCGGCCACGCGACGGACCTTGCAATCCCGTACCCAGCAGCGCATCGATGACGATGGTCGCTTGCTGCATCTCTTCCGTGATCGCGATCGACTCGTCTTCCGTGCGTACAACATGCAACGCCGCAGGTTGAAATCGCGCACGCAGTTGCCGGGCTACCACAAGCCCGTCGCCACCGTTGTTCCCCTTACCACAGAGGATTACGAATCGATGCTCGTTCAGAGGCGAGAACCTTTCGACGAGGAATTCCACCACGCGGCAACCGGCATTCTCCATCAGGAGCTCGTTGGACAAGCCGCCCTCAATGGTCTTTTGATCGACCTCGCGCATCTGCGCGGCCGTCAGGACCTTCATGATTGCACCGGTGCTGTCATCAGCCGTTCGAGTCTACGGAGTTGCTCATTCATACCCATGCAAATCAGAAAGTCGCCACTTTCGATCGATGCTGCCGCATCGGGGTTGAACATCATCGTCCCATTGCGCTTTCGAATGGCCAGGATCACCACGCCGATGTCGGAACGAATTCGCGTCTGCCCGAGGGACTTCGACACAAATTCGCTGTTCTCACTCACACGGATCTGCTCGATGTTCACCGGCACTTGATCGTCCGCAAAAGTGAAGTCGAGAAACTGAACCACGTGAGGACGCAAGATCGCCTGCGCCAGCCGGGAACCCACCAAACCATAAGGAGCAAACACAGTATCGGCGCCGGCTCGACGGAGCTTTGCCTCCGCTTCCTCCTCAATCACACGCGAGGAAATTACGATGTCCGGATTGAGACCCTTGGCGCTGAGCACGACAAACAAATTGTCCGCATCGGTTGCAAGTGTCGCGAGTAAGCCCTTCGCTCGTTCGATCCGGACGGCGCGCAACGACTCATCGCGAGTCGCGTCACCATGCACCGCGATCATGCCCATGCGAAGCGCCCGCTCAACCCTCTCTTCGTTCCTGTCCATCACCACGAATGGCTCGCCACTCTTCTGCAGCTCAGCGGCTGCACCCCGGCCAACTCTTCCGAACCCACACACGATATAGTGCCGGTCCAGCTTTTCAACCATTCTTCGTACCCGCCGTTTCCCAAAATAATCGCTCAGCTCGAGCTCGATGGCCGTCTGGGTCATGGCTCCAACCGCCAGCAGCAGAACCGTCACACCGATCAGCATCAGGAAAGAGTTAAAGATCCTCCCGGCCGTGCTCAGATCGTGGACCTCTTTGTAACCCACTGTCGTCATGGTGATGAGCGACATGTAGAAAGCATCGAAAACCGGATACTTCTCGATCACTACAAAACCGATCGTCCCGAGCGCGAGCACGCTCCCCAACCCCAGCACAACCAGAATTAAACGCCGGCGCAGTTTCTCGAATAGGGTCAATTGTGCCTCACCATGAGAACTGTCATGTCATCCTGCAACTCTGATTGACCGCTCCATTGGCGCGCCGAATCGATCACCAGCCGCATCAGCGTCGCGTCCGGCAGGTGGCTGTTCTTTCGCAATAACTCCAGCAGGCGCTCTTCCCCGAACATCTCGCCGTACGCGTTCTCGGGCTCGGTAATTCCGTCCGTGAAGAGGCACAGCAGATCCCCGGGCTGCATTTTCACCGAGCTCTCTTCGTAGTTCGAGAACGGAAACGCGCCGACCACCATGCCATTCACGTCCAGCCTCTCAATGCAACCGTTTCGAACCAGTATCGGAGGCAGGTGCCCGGCATTGGTGTACGTCAGAACCGACGCATTCTCGTCGAACGATCCGAAGAAGAACGTGGCAAACTTCTCGGGTGCGGTGAAGGCGTGCGCCTGCTTGTTCAGTTGCGAGACAAGCTCGGAAGGTCCTGTGCCTCGATCGCACATACGGAGCTGGGTTCGAAACGAGGATTGCAGAGTCGCCATCAGCAACGCCGCCGAGATCCCTTTGCCCGCGACATCGCCCAGCGAGAATCCGATTCTGTCCTCCGAGATGCGCGTGTAATCGTAGAAATCGCCGCTCACCATTCGCGCCGGATCGCAGACAGCCGTGATCCTCAGGAAGCGGCCATCGGGAACGGCTTTTGGATAGAGCTGATTCTGAACTTCACGAGCAATCTCGAGCTCGCCGTGCAACCGCTCTCGCTCCTTCTCGACCTCCAGCAGCCGATCGAGATTTGAGGTCATGCTGTTGAACGAAGCAGCCAGTGCTCCAAGCTGATCCGGCGTCGATTCCGGGATCCGATGCTTGAAATCGCCCGCCGCGACCCGCTCCGTGCCTTCGTAGAGATCCTTCATCGCACGCGTAATGCGGCTGGTGATGTTCAGCCCTACGACGAGTGCGATGATCAACGCGATCAGGAACAGCACGGCCACTCCGTAGAAGGTGACCTGCACCCAATCGGACGCGAAATTGGCACGCTCCGTCACGATGGTTCGAAACAACGCAGAAGGCCGGGTCAAAACGGCGATGTACTCCTGCTCGATCTCCTCCGGGTTGTCCCAGCGATGCGCCGCCACGGATGATGCCGAGAAGATCACGAGATCGAAGCGGTTGAGACGCGGAGGCAGGCGATTGTAGGTCGGCTGATCATCCGGTCCTCTGGACGCAGCCAATTGCCCACGGGCCGGATGCTGCCGATCCAGCGAAAGCATGCGAGTCTCGCCCAGAGTCGGTGCGAGCCTCCCGAGGTAATCCTCGGTAATTGGAAACGTCGCGAGCACCTTCCGGTCGCCCTGGCTGACTCGCGCCCATCCCAACAATTGGCCTTCACGGACTGCGAGTCCATGACCGTCCGGCCAGTTCGCAGGCACATTATCCGTAAGTACCTCGAAACCCGGGTATCGATCCTGCAAGTGCGAGCTGAGGGCAGCCGTCCACTCGCGCGCCCGCGGGTCATCCCTGGTCAGAAACGCGAGAGGACCCTGCAAATAAGCGGTTTGACGGTCCAGCTCAGAGGCGATCAGGAAAATCGAGAGTTGGCCCGCAACCAAGTAAGCCCCGAGTGCGACCAGTGTCAGGCTCAACACCAACGGCACGAGTCCGATGAAGAAGTAGGCCGCCAGCAGCCGGTTTCGCACGCGCCAGAGCAGCAGCTTGGCGAAGCGTCGCGACAGGCGCACAGTGACCCAAATGAACGTGACGATCGTGCCGACGCTCAAGAGGAACGTCACGCCCGTGCCTGGCTGTAGCACTGATGAGAACAGGTAAGCCGCCAGGAAGACAAGGAACAGCGTCTCGACTCGTCCGATCTGGATGGTGATTCGCGACACTGGCCTCCTCGCTTAACTCTCCTGGATCTGGGTCTTGGCGATATCGGGAGCGGGTTCCGGTTTTTTGGGCTCCACTTGCAGATAGTGTCGGGTCAGGCCGTCCTGCAGCAACTGGAGAGCCAATATTGGATCGTCCACGAATTGAAACAGCTCCAGGTCTTCCGGGCTGATCACGCCGTGCCTGACGAGAGCCTCGAAATTCAATACTTCATTCCAAAACTCGGTCCCGTACAGAAGAATAATAATCTTCTTCTTGAGCTTTTGGGTCTGCACGAGCGTTAGGATCTCGGTCAGCTCATCGAGCGTCCCGAATCCGCCCGGAAAGATGACCAGCGCCTTCGCCATGTACGCAAACCAGAACTTGCGCATGAAGAAGTAGTGGAACTCGAAATTCAGCGATGGCGTGATGTATCGATTCGGCCATTGCTCAAAAGGCAGACCGATGTTTAATCCGATCGTCTTGCCTCCCGCCTCAAAGGCGCCGCGATTGGCCGCCTCCATGATCCCGGGACCTCCACCTGTCGTGACCACAAAACGTCGAGTGTTGACGGGCAAGCTGTCCGACCAGAGAGTGAAGAGCTTCGCCAACTCACGAGCTTCGTGATAGTAACGGCTTAGTGGTCCCGTCTCCTGAATTCGCGCCGACCCGAAAAAGACAACCGTGTCCTGAATCTTCTCCGCACGCAAATGGGACAAAGGGTGCAAATACTCGGAGAGTATGCGAATGGGTCGTGCATCGGGACTCTTGAGAAAGCTCTCGTTCAGGTAAGCCACCGGCGAGCGGTCAAGGTTGAGAAGGGAGTCGTCAGACAAAATGATTTACCTTTCGTATTGTCCCGCATTCACCTTTCGTTCCAGTTGCTTGACCGTACGCAGGATCTCACCGAGCCTCTGAAAAGCCGCCTGCGATCTCAACCATTCCTTCGCGGAGAAAGCAGGACTTCCAGAGATAACCGAGCCTGGCGGTACATCTCCGCCTACGCCGCTTTGCGCGTATACCACCGAGCCTTTCCCGATGGTGAGGTGCCCTGAGATCCCCACTTGCCCTGCCAGCAGAACGTCCTCCTCGAGAATGCTGCTTCCCGCAAGGCCTGTCTGCGCGCAGATGATGTTGTCCTCGCCGATCACGCACGCGTGGCCCACCTGCACCAGGCTATCGATCTTCGCGCCGCGCTTCACTCGAGTCTCTCCGACTGTCGCGCGATCCACCGAAGTCAGCGACTGAATCTCGACATCATCTTCGATCACCGTAATTCCCGATTGCGGAATCTTGTAATGCGTGCCCTCGTTCGTCTTGGCGAAGCCGAACCCGTCACCCCCGACGACCACGGCATTTTGAAGCAGCACGCGATTCCCGACGCGGCAGTATTCTCGAACCACCGCATGCGAGTGCGCGTAGAACTCATCGCCGATCTCCGCGCCTTCGTAAATCACCACGTGCGGATGCAGGACAGCATTGCGCCCGATCTTCACATGCGCACCCACCACGACAAACGCGCCAATCGAGGCACCGTCTCCGATCTCTGCAGTAGGATCGATAAACGCCATCGGATGAACGCCGGCTTTCGGTCGAGGCGGTTGGTAGAACAATGCCAGTGTCCGTGCAAAGTCGACGTACGGGTTAGAGGACACCAATGTCGTTAGCCCCTCGCAGGCCACGGAAGCCAGGATGGCCCTCGCCCGAGTGTGCTTCACCTTGTGCGTATACTTCGGATTCGCCAGAAACGTTAGCTCATCAGGCCCGGCGTATTCCATTCCCGCAACACCTGTGATTTCCGCATCGTCGCCCACCAGACGGCAACCAAGGCGCTCGGATAGTTCAAGCAATGTCAACTGGCATCTCCTTCCATGAGTCGAAAGATCATCTTAAGCGTCTCGTAAGCGTGGGGACCGATCTCGTTTTTTACGACGGCGGCTGCGGCCTTTGCCACGCGACAGTGCGCTTCCTGCTCGCCCAGGATCGCGACGGTTCGCGATTCCTCTACTCCCCGCTCGGTTCCGAGCAATTCCAAAAGACGTTTCGAGAGCCGCTTCCGAACTCATTGCAAAGGACGGTGCTGGTGCGGACCGCCGATGGTCGGACGCTGTCGAAGTCGGACGCGGTGGTGTACCTGCTGACCCGTTCGCGAGGGTTGTGGCCCGTCGTCGGCCGGCTCGGGGCCATTGTGCCTCGACCTATGCGTAACGGCATTTACAGGATTGTCGCCAAGTTACGGTACCGGCTGTTCCCGCCGCCAAAATCGTTCTGCCCGACCATGGATCCAGCAATTCGCCGGCGCTTCCTCTCCTGATGCGGGGAGCACTGCTAGGCCTTGTATCTATCCCGGCACTCAGCCGAACAAAATCGAATGACCTGAGCACCGTTCACAAGACGATATTGCGAGCTTGCCGGAACATAAGTCCCGCAGACAGGGTCCCGAATCAGTTCGTCGGACGGATTCTTAGGGGTGCTTGCAGGCTGGTCTCGGACCTGGTTCGCTGATGCCAGCACGTCAAACATCTTGAATAACGTGCGCAGCAGTGGCAACAGAAGGGGGATCAGCAGCAGGAGAAGGATGACGAGGACAATACCGCGTAGCATGAGATCGGCTGGCTGCAACGCTTGCCGCAGCCAGCCCTCGGAGGACCTTTAAGAGCCTACTTCTTGGTGGGTCGGCGCGAAGGGGTTTCAGGCTTCTTCGCGTTCGGGTTTCGGTACTCGGTTTCGATCTTGGAGCCCATAGCCGTCAACATACCCTTTGCAGAGTCGGCAAACTGGCCATCGGGCTTCAGCTCGAGATACTTCTGGAACGATTCCTCCGTACCGGGAGGGAACGTCATCTTGCCATCGGCAGCCACCTGAGCCTTGGCCGTGAGGCACATCGCTCGTTGATAGTGGGCGTCGGCGTAGTTCGGATCGGCAGCGATCGCCTTCTCGAAGGCCGCGCAAGCCGGCTCCTGCTGATTCGAGTTCACCAGCACAGCGCCCATGTTGTAGTAGTAGCGGCCGGCGTTCGTCGGGTCGAGCTCAACCGCCTTCTTCAACTCCGCTTCCATCAGGTCGAACTTCTTGGCACGAGCCAGCGCGAGAGCGTAGTTGTTGTGATAAGCGGCATCGTTTGGAGCGATTTCCAGAGCCTTGGCGTAGGCAGCGGTGCCCTTGTCGAGCGCAGCCTGCTGCTCGGCTCCCGTCTTGGTCTTCGAAAGCTCCACGTACGCTTCCGCCATGTTGCCCCAGATCACAGACTGCTTGGGATCGATCGTGGACGCCTTCTCGAACGCGTCCACGGCGCCTTGCCAGTTCTTCTGGTCACGAGCAGCCATGCCGGCGTTGAAGGCGTCGTTCAGCTCTTTGTTCTTCGCCAGAGCCGACTGACGCTCCTTCATCTGCTTCTCTATCGCAGCCTTTTGCTCGGGCGTCATGTCACGAGCCTGTTCCTGGGTCAGAGTGCCGGTCTCAGCAGCCTTCTGCACTGCCTGCTGCTTCGCGGCCGTCTCTTGCATGTTGAAATTGATTACGGTCGGCTCGCCAAGGCGCGTCTTGACGTTGTCCACGGAATCGCGCTCCTGGCCATTCACTACGAGCGTCACTTTGTAAGTACCGAGGGGCAGACCTGCATGAAGGTAATCGCCCTTCTTTTTCGTCTTGAGTTCGTACTTGCCCTTAATATCCTTTCGGTCGATGCGGATTACCGCATCCTTCAGCGGCTGCCCGTTCTCATCTTTCACAACTCCTTCTAATTGAGACACTTGCGCCAAGGCTGTGCCGGCCAGCAACAATGCGGGGAGCACAAGGCGAGGCAGCTTTGACAGGAAACTTGCCATGTGGGGTGGTCCTCCTAAAGGTACCCTTTCAGAATACTACGCGAACCGCAGGACGGTCCGCGATTACAAGTACTTCGACGACGACAGGATCAATACAGTTACGGACCGGCACGGATTGTAAGTTGCAGAAAACGGACGGCCAGAGTAGCCCGCCCTCTGGGCTTGACCCGGAATCCGCGCCTGTCCGATGCGATTGGAGGAGATCGCCTCCGAAATTTCAGCCTGACGGCGCTCCGATCCAAGCAGGCCGGAGATTCTCCAATTCTTCACCGTCATACAGATGATCCATCCGATCCCTCATTTTGCGCGTATCCTTGTAGAAGGTTCGCGCATCAGTAGAGAAGGAATTTCTACCAGTTAGCATCCTTAGATCTGCGATGGTGTGGGGTTAGTGTGATGACGCGCAAATTATTAATTAGTTTCTTAATGAGCGCCGCGCTAAGTGTATTCGCAGCCTCTCCTGAGGTGGAGAAAGCGAAAAAGCTTTATGAAAGAGCATCTTACCGTTCGGCGGTGGATACTCTGGCGGCTTCTCCGAGTAGTACGAAGGACAGCGTGGCCCAGTACTGGATTGGCCGGAGCTACTTTATGCTGGGTGACTACAAACGAGCCGCGGAAGCATTCGAAACGGCAGTCGGCCTGGATCCCGGTAACTCTGACCTGCATCACTGGCTCGGAAAGTCATTCGGGCGGCGTGCGGAAACGGCAAATCCGCTTTCTGCTCCCGGATTGGCGAGCAAGGCTCGTCAGCAGTTTGAAAAAGCCGTGGAACTGGATCCGCGGAATATTTCGGCAGCCGGCGATCTGATGGAGTACTACATGGAAGCTCCCGGGTTTCTTGGCGGTGGCTTAAACAAGGCCGAAGCGCTCGCTGAGAAGATCAAGGCGGTCGACCCGGCCGAGTATCACTTCGCGATTGCGCAACTCGCCGAACAACGTAAGGATTCGCGCCGAGCCGAAGAGAATTTTCGCCGCGCGGTCGAGCTCGCACCGCAACAGGTCGCACGCATCCTCGACCTTGGCCGGTTCCTCGCCAAGCAGGGCCGATTCCAGGAGAGCGAACAAGTGTTTGAGCAGGCTGAGAAGGTAGATCCGAACGAGCCGCGGATTCTGTTTGAGCGGGCCAACGCCTATATCAGAGCAAAGAAGAACCTCGACACGGCGAAGACCCTTC
>DASQVJ010000760.1:0-5490 GCA_035640835.1 Bryobacteraceae bacterium | reverse complement strand
TCACCTTTGCCCAGAAAGAGCAGGACGTTATGGCCAGATGGTGCCTCGAACTCGCCATATCGTGCAGCGAGATCGTGCTTCCCGTCGTGATTGAAATCGGCGACAGAGATCTGCGAGGGCTGCGACGGTCCCTGCTGAATGCTTATTCCCGACTTGAACCTGCCGTCGCCATTTCCCAACTGCACTCTAAGGGATGTATCACCGGGGTCATTGCAGGCAAGATCAGGCGTTCCGTCGTTGTTGAAGTCGCCCACCGCGGCCGAGGTGCAGCCCGGTACACCGCCCAACACCGCCGAAAACGCGCCATCGCCGCGACCGAGCAGGATTTGTCCTGAGAAGTCACACGTCATGAACAAGTCGGGATTACCATCGCGGTTGAAATCTGCCGTTACCAGCGGCCCCGGCCCGCAGGAGGGAGAGTTAGGGTGGTAGTGCACGTCGAAGTTGCCGGCGCCGATATTGAGGAGGACAGAAAGACCTGCCAGGCTGCTGATTGCCAGATCCGGTCTGCCATCGCGATTGAAGTCTCCCGTGACTACTCCGGCTCTCGATCCCAAGTGAGCGCCAGACGACCAAGGTCCCGCCGGATCGAAATGGCCTGTGAGATGGATGTCCTTTCGAACGAACGCCGGATACGTCTGGGCGACGGCCAATTCGACGGACCAAAGCGCCAAAGTCAAACTGCCAAGACGAACAAAGTTGTAAGCATTCCTAACATGCATGGCTGCGGTCACCTCTAATGGATCGTGTAGAAGCGTATGTACCCTCGCCGCTTCATATCTGAATGCGAGGAGGCGATCCGGGCACCGCCACGGCTATCCTCGGCGAACGCATTCATTGCGACCAAGAGAAGCGGCGTATCTGAATATCCGGACTTCACATACCAACACCTGCGCTGACCAGGCTGCAGGAAGCTCGCGGTGTGTGATCACCGAATGGCTCGAAAGAAAGCGCGTGACACGGCTGTCGCACCCTGGAACAATCGGCTGCATCGAATCGCTCTTGGCCAATGAACGCACTCTGGTCTGAACTGTGTCGCGGAGTTCTAACTCACCGTAATTTTCGGCAATCTCAATTCACCAGTTTCCATTCCGGAATACAATGGACACCGCGTGTCACGTAACGTCAAATCTTGATTTCTCTGTTACCCAGCTTGGCGATCTGCTGCTTCTTCTGTGAGCGGTAAAGGAGGCCTCCGGCAGATTTAATGAGCACCGTCCTGCAGGAAAGACTCACTGAAATTTGGGAGACCCCAAAGACGCTGCCGGGCTGGCTGTCGACCGTTGATCACAAGGACATCGGCAAGCGCTATCTGGTGACCGCATTCCTTTTCCTGTTGATTGGCGGCATTGAAGCGATTCTCATCCGCCTGCAACTTGCCCGCGCGGACCAGAGGCTGCTGGATGCCGAGACCTACAACCAGATATTCAGCATGCACGGCATCACCATGATCTTTTGGTATGCCGCGCCGATCCTCTCGGGCTTCAGCAACTACCTCATACCTCTCATGATTGGGGCCCGGGACATGGCGTTTCCTCGACTGAATGCGCTGTCTTACTGGCTCTTCCTCTTTTCCGGTCTGTTCCTCTACGGCAGCGCCCTCATTGGGCAGTCTCCGCATGGAGGCTGGTTCGCCTATGTTCCGTACACGGATGCGAAGTACTCGCCAGGTTACGGAATGGACTTCTATGCGCTGGCGCTGATCCTGCTTACTGTTTCAACCACAGTTGGCGCGATCAACTTCATCGTGACCATCTTCCGGCTCAGGGCACCCGGCATGACGATCAGCAGGATGCCCCTGTTCCTGTACAGCACCAGCACCATCTCGGCAACCATCATCTTTTCCTTGCCGTCGCTCACGGTTGCTTGTGTCTTCCTCCTCTTGGACCGGCGTTGGGGAACGCATTTCTTTGATATCGAGGGCGGCGGATTTCCGTTATTGTGGCAACAGTTGTTCTGGTTCTTCGGGCATCCGTGGGTTTACGTCGTCTTTCTACCGGCAACCGGCATGATCTCCATGATCATTCCCGTAATGGCCCGGCGGCCGATCGTCGGGTATGCGTATATCGCGATCTCTACGGTGCTGACCGGCCTCGTCGGCTTCGGAGTATGGGTGCACCATATGTTCGCTGTTGGCATGTCGCAGATGTCAATGAGCTTCTTTAGCGCGGCAAGCATGACCATCTCGATCTTCAGCGCCGTGCAGGTCTTGGCCTGGATCGCCACTGTCTGGAAAGGGCGGCCCGTACGCACCACAGCGTTCCATTTCGCCATGGGTTTCATCGCTTTGCTGGTGATCGGCGGACTAAACGGAATCATCACCGCGGTAATCCCAGTCGACTGGCAGTTGCACGATACGTACTTTGTCGTTGCGCATCTTCACTACGTACTCGTTGGCGCAAATGTGTTCCCGGTATTTGCGGCGTTCTACTACTGGCTACCCAAGATCACCGGCCGCATGATGAACGAGAGCCTCGGTAAATTGAGCTTCTGGACGATGTTCCTCGGGTTCAACCTGGCGTTCTTTCCGATGCATATTGCGGGACTGATGGGCATGCCGCGTCGGATCTACACGTACCCGACAGAAGTCGGGTGGCAGTCGCTCAATATGTTGGCGACAATCGGCTCGCTGATTCTAGCCTTCGGGATCCTGCTGAGCATTTATAACTTCGTCGTCAGTATGAAATCCGGAAGCCCTGCCGGCGCCAATCCCTGGGGAGCGGACACACTCGAGTGGGCCATACCGTCTCCACCTCCGGTGTATGCCACAGAGCATATCCCGACCGTAGCGTCGCGACATCCGCTCTGGGACGACCACGATGAAATGGCGGATCCCGGTGATGAGCGTGTTCTTGATCTTGGACGTATGACGATGGCGACGACCGCGCTGGACGCAGCGCCGGACGCGGTCGCGCGCATGCCTGAAGACTCCATCACACCGCTGCTGTTCGCTCTCGCCGCTACGGCAGTGTTTGTGGCAATCCTCCTGAAACTCATCTGGATTGCGCTTGCGGCCACGTGCATCGCCGCGATCTTCGCCGCTGCCTGGCTCTGGCCATCAAAGGAGCAACGAGCGTTATGAACGTGCCCGTTGACACTTTGCCCCGGCCGGGTCAGCAGCGTTCTGGCGCCGCGAAGATCGACGATCGGCGCGGTACAACAGGCATGTGGTTGACGATCGCGACGGAAGCGTCGCTGTTCGTCATGCTGTTCTTTGCCTACTTCTACCTTGCTCGCGGCGGATGGCGATGGCTCGATGAAGAACCGCCGAAGCTGCCGCTCGCGTTGACGATGATGGTCATCCTTCTCGCCAGCAGCGCCGTGCTGCACTGGGGAGAAACACAAGTCAAAGCGCGACGGTACGTGACGGGGCGTGCGGCACTCGCCGTAACCATACTGATGGGTATCGTCTTCTTGGTCCTGCAATATTTCGAGTACAAGGACCACCTGGGGACACTGACTCCGCGCACGAACGCCTACGGATCCATCTTTTACACTCTTACGAGCTTTCACGCGGCTCACGTTGTCGTGGGTGTGCTCATGCTGTCGTACGTTTTGATTCTGCCCAGACTCGAGCCGGTTGACCTTCCGCCGCATCGTCCGTATCACAACGCCACGCTTTACTGGCATTTCGTCGATTTCGTCTGGATCTGGATTGTGGCTCTGCTGTACGTTGCGCCGAATCTTCGTTGATATGTACGTGGAATCGCAACCTGTGCCCGCTAACCGCATCTCGAGTGGACGGCTGTGGTTCGGCACGTGCGCGGGCGCCGTGGCCTGGGCGGTTCATGGCCTTATATCGGTGATGATTGCAACTCAAGCGTGCAAGGACGGCAGTGGCTCGCTCGGTCCTCTCGACCCGTCCGGAGTGAGGCTGCTACTTGGAATGTTGACTTTCGTGTTACTCCTCGTCGCTGCAGCCGGCGCAATCACGTCGTACCGCAATTGGAAGCTCTTGGCCGAGGACCGGAACCTCACGCTTGATGAAGGCCTCGGTCGCGAAGACTTTATGTCCATCATTGGCGTCTTCGTCGGGATTGTGTTTTTTATTGGCATATTGTGGGCAGGACTGCCGTCCCTTCTGATTCATGTTTGCGTCAACGCGCGTTGAGACCGTTATGACTGGCCGCCTCTTTCTACAAGCTGCGCTGGAGGAGACTCATGAACGCGAATCGATCAACGTATGCTCTGTTGTGCGCCTTGATCCTGAGTTGTGCTTGCAACCGGCAACGTCAGTCTGAGCGGGCTGAATCACAGCCGGTCAGTATTCCCGGCGCTGTTTCAGGTGTTCGAGTCGTCAGCGCTCTGCCTGATCGTGAGTGGACAACACCCGCGGGCGATCTCGCAGGCACCCGATTCAGCACGCTGAGTCAGATTACGACAAGCAATGTCGGGAACCTCAAGCTGGTGGCGACTCTCTCGACCGGTATTCCACACGGCCACGAGGGCGGGCCGCTGGTGGTCAACAACACCATGTTCATGATCACGCCATTTCCCAATTACTTGCTCGCAATCGACCTGAAGAACCCGCAAGGGCCGCTGAAATGGAAATACGAACCGAATCCGGACGGTCGAGCGGTGGGGATCGCTTGCTGCGATGTAGTGAACCGTGGGGGAAGCTACGGCGACGGCAAGATCGTCTACGCGACCCTCGACGGGAACGTTGTCGCGGTGAATGCGGAGACTGGAAAAGAAGTCTGGCGTACCACTGTGGCCGACATGAACCTCGGCGAGACCGTCACCATGGCGCCCCTGATCGTGAAGAATCGTGTGTTCGTGGGCAACAGCGGCGGAGAGTTGGGCGTTCGGGGAAAAACCGTTGCCCTGGACCTCAGCAGCGGAAAAGAAGTCTGGCGCGCATATCACAGTGGCCCGGACAAGGAGGTCCTGATTGGCCCCGATTTCAAGCCCTTCTACGCAAAAGACCAGGGCAAGGACTTGGGTGTCAGCACCTGGACACAAGATCAGTGGAAGATGGGCGGCGGCACCCAATGGGGTTGGATCACCTACGATCCAGAATTAAACCTGCTGTTTTACGGGACCGGCAACCCTGGCGTGTGGAACGCCGATCAGAGGCCCGGAGACAATAAATGGTCCTGCACGATCTGGGCGCGAAATCCCGACACCGGATATGCAAAATGGGCCTTCCAGATCATTCCGCATGACTCATGGGACTTCGACGAGATCATGGAAGACATCCTGATCGATATGGAATGGGGTGGCCGGACGCGGAAACTGTTGCTCCATCCTGGACGTAGCGGCTTCGTGTACGTGTTGGATCGCGAGAATGGAGAGCTTCTCTCGGCGGAGAAATTCGTTGAGAGCACCAATTGGGCATCAGGGTTCGATCTGAAGACCGGAATGCCGAAGATCGACGAGGCGAAGCGAACGCATCAGGACTCGACAACGCAGGACATCTGCCCATCCTCGACAGGAGCGAAGGAATTTGTTCCATCCTCATTTTCGCCACGCACGGGCTTACTTTACATT
>DASQVJ010000759.1:0-3716 GCA_035640835.1 Bryobacteraceae bacterium | reverse complement strand
GTGCATACCAGTGGTCGCGAGGAGCCCTTCCGTGACGACCGGCCGAGCCTCGCACTACCCGGCGGTCCGAACTCCGTCGGCACCATCTTCCGGACCGAAGCCAACCCGCGGAACGAGACCCAGAAGCGCTACGCGACGATGGGCAATACCTGGGTAGCGGTTTACGAGGTCGGGCCGAAGTTCCGGGCGCGGTCGATCGTGCCGTTCGGCCAAAGCGCGGATCCTTCGTCTCCACACTATTTCGATCAGGCGCCGCTCTATGCGGCGGGCCGCTTCAAAGACGCCTGGTTCGCCTGGAAGGACGTGAAGTCCAACTCCACGCGGAGCTACCATCCCGGCGAGTAGCGCGGCAGCTCGTAACCAGAAGGAAACACTTAACCGCGAAGCTGCTGCACCAGTTATAGTTAAAATCCTTGACGTACCCCAACATGTTGGGGCATAGTTCATTAGTCGGAGAGATAATGGAAATAGAGACTAATTCATGGGCCAACTAACCGTCGATCTCAGCACCCGCCACGAACTTAAGCACTTCTTACCGATCGCGCGCCGCACCGGTGTCGCCTTTCCGAAGTATTTCACCGCTCGTCTCGAGCCCGGCAAGACCCCCTATGACGAGGTCGCCTGGGAGCTCCGAACGGCCACCATTGGGAACGACAAGGGCGCTGTGATTTTCGAGCAGCGGGATGTTGAGGTGCCGGCCGAGTGGTCCCAGACCGCCACCAACATCGTCGCGAGCAAGTACTTCCACGGAAAGATGGGTTCGCCCGACCGCGAACGCAGCGTTTCTCAGCTGGTGCACCGCGTGGTCGACACGATCGCGGATTGGGGCCTCGCAGGCAAGTATTTCAAGACGCCCGAAGACGGTGAGAACTTCCGCAACGAACTGGCCCACTTGATGCTCCACCAGAAGGCATGCTTCAATTCGCCGGTCTGGTTCAACGTCGGCGTGAAGGAGGCCCGCGGCTACGGCTGGTATTGGGAAGAACCGACGGATCAGATCAAGAAGCTCGAGCCGACTGAGAATCGCCCCCAGTGCTCGGCGTGTTTCATCGTCTCCGTGAAGGATTCGCTCGAGTCCATCCTCGATCTCGCAAAGACCGAGGGCATGTTGTTCAAGTGGGGCTCCGGCACGGGCAGCAACCTCTCGAACATTCGTGAGGAAGACGCGATCCTATCGGGTGGCGGCCGGGCTTCGGGTCCTTTGAGCTTCATGAAGGGCTTCGATGCGTTCGCCGGCGTCATCAAGTCCGGTGGCAAGACTCGGCGGGCGGCGAAGATGGTTGTGCTGAACTCGGACCACCCGGATGTCGAGCGATTCATCTGGTGCAAGGCGAAAGAAGAGCAGAAGGCGCACACGCTGATCGATGCCGGCTACGATTCATCGCTCGACGGCGAAGCGTACTCGTCGATCTTCTTCCAGAACGCCAACAACTCGGTGCGGGCGACCGACGAGTTCATGCACGCGGTGGTGGAAGACTCGGACTACTGGACGAAGTCGCGCATCAATAATCAACCGGTCAAGCGCTACAAGGCTCGCGATCTGATGAAGCAGATTGCCGATGCCACGTGGCAGTGCGGCGATCCGGGCATGCAGTTCGATACCACGATCAATCGCTGGCACACGTGTAAGGCTACCGACCGGATCAACGCCTCGAATCCATGCTCCGAGTACATGTTCCTGGATGATTCGGCCTGCAACCTGTCGTCACTCAACCTGATGAAGTTTGTCGGCCCAGACGGGCAGTTCAACGTGGAAGCATTCCGCCATGCGGTGGACACGTTGACGCTGGCTCAGGAGATCATCGTGGACAACGCGAGCTACCCGACGGATCGTATTGCTCGCAACTCGCACGACTATCGTCCGCTTGGGCTCGGGTTCGCGAACCTGGGTGCGCTTCTGATGTCAATGGGGCTCGCCTATGACAGCGACGCCGGCCGGCACTTCGCGGGAGCCATCACCGCGATCATGTGCGGGCAGGCGTACCTGACCAGTGCTCGAATTGCCGAAGCGACTGGACCTTTCCCCGGCTACGCGCAGAATGAGCAGCCGTTCCTCGAGGTGATCAAAATGCATCGCGAGTCGGTGGCCAATATCAATCCTCGTTACCTTCCAGCGCCGATGATCAACGCGGCCTGGGAGACGTGGAACACGGCGTACGAAAAGGGCAAGATCAGCGGATTCCGTAATGCGCAGACCACGGTGATCGCTCCGACCGGCACCATCGGATTCATGATGGATTGCGACACCACCGGTGTCGAGCCCGATCTGTCGCTGGTGAAGTACAAGAAGCTGGTGGGCGGCGGTGTGATCAAGATCGTGAACAACACCGTGCCGCAGTCGCTGATCAAGCTCGGCTATAACCCGGAGCAGGTGGAGCTGATCGTCAGCCATATCGACGCGACGGGCACGATCGAAGGCGCACCCGGCTTAAAGGACGAGCATTTGTCGGTGTTCGATTGCAGCTTCCGTCCACAGAACGGCACGCGCTTCATCCATCACATGGGTCACGTGAAGATGATGGCGGCGGTGCAGCCGTTCATCTCGGGCGCCATCTCGAAAACCATCAATATGCCGGAAGAGAGCACCGTGGACGAGATCATGGACGCCTACGTGGAGTCGTGGCGTCTTGGCCTCAAAGCAGTTGCTATCTATCGAGACAACTCGAAGCGCGTACAGCCTTTGAGTTCCGGCACCGGCAAGAGCGAGAAGAAGGCGCTGGCTGTTGCTGTCGCTCCTCAGGTGATCGAAAAGATTGTGCATCGGCCGATCCGTCGCAAGCTGCCGGACGAGCGGCAGTCGATTACGCACAAGTTCTCGATCGGTGGACACGAGGGCTACATCACGGTCGGCCTGTATGAAGACGGAACGCCCGGCGAAGTGTTCATCTCGATGGCGAAGGAAGGGTCGACGATCTCGGGCCTGATGGACAGCTTCGCGACATCGGTCAGCTACGCACTGCAATATGGCGTGCCGCTGAAGTTCTTTGTCGACAAGTTCAGCCACGTGCGCTTCGAGCCCAGCGGTTGGACGGGCAACCCGCAGGTGCCTTATGCGAAGTCGATCATGGACTACATCTTCCGCTGGATGGGCGCGAAGTTCCTGGGTCCTGAGTATGCGATCGGTGAAGCCGGCAATGCCCCGGTGCTGAAACCGACCGAGCCGACGCCTCAGCAGTCGCTCGCCTTCGAGCCTCTGGTGACGGACGCCCCGTTATGCGCCGAGTGCGGGTCCATCATGACGCGCAACGGATCCTGCTACAAGTGTGAAAACTGCGGCGGTACGAGCGGCTGCAGCTGAGTCTGCCTCCTCCTCTCAACTCCTGCAATCTCGCGGCCTGCCGACGAACTCAGCAGGCCATTTTTATTGGCCGTAGATCGCACGAAAGCGCTCGTGGATGTCGACTACGATTTCGGGGTCGGAGGTTCGCAGGACGCCGTCCGTGATGGGCTGAAGTCCATGGGATTGGAAGCGGTAGGCCTGGCGTTCGAATGGATCGACGACAAAGATGAAGGGCACGCCGAAGTTCTCGTAGTCTGCGAGGCGGCTCAAGAGACGAGATACCCGATCTTCGCTCGAAAGGATCTCAATCACGAGGAAAGGGGGCTCGCGGAGGATTTCAGGGAAGCCCTCCTCAAAGGAGAAGCAAATGTCGGGAACGCGAAATCGGGTAGCACCGACCTGGACGCGCATCTCCACATATGGCACTCCTTTCAAC
>DASQVJ010000758.1:0-8289 GCA_035640835.1 Bryobacteraceae bacterium | reverse complement strand
GCTTCGGCAGCGACGCACTGGTTGCGGTCCCGCAGCGCTTGAAAGAAGGCTTGGCATTCCTCATCCCTTACTCCGTCCAGGATGTTCTCGTTTGCGTAAACGAGGCAGAGATATTTCATCGCAGGCTCCCTTTAGCTTTGAAGCTCAATTCGTCTTCTTCCCGATTCGAATCGGCCGTCGATTTTGCATTCCACTGCTCAAAGAGTTTATGGATACGTGCCAGCCGGACCACGGCCGTTCTCGTGCATTCATCCACCTGCGTTGTATCGATCCCGAGGAGGTCTGCCGAGATCTCGCGGGACCATCCGAGAAGAATTCGCAAAATGTAACAGTGCCGAAGTTGAGGCGAAAGATACAGCACGGCGCTCAACTGCCATGGCAGCATCGATGAGCGGCCCTTCGCGCGTTTGTACGTCTGCCGCGAAGAGGGACGTCTTACGGCTTCAGCAATTGTGATCATCAACAGGGCTTCGGGTGCATCTTGTCCCACTTCAAACAGAGCAATCGCCTCAAGAACTGTGTTCTCGGCCTCCTCAACGCTCCCCGTTAGTAACAATGCGATCAGGGAAGCTTTGTGAATGGTGCTGACATACTGCTTGACGTCCTCAACCTCACCTGCGTTGGTTGTGACTGTTTCTTGCATCATGACTCCGTTACTGCATGAACCATTTACTGCTGCCATCCGCCGCCCAGGGCCCGGTACAACTGCACCACTGCCTGCAGTTCGTTTCTTTTGCTTTGTGTCAACCTCAGTTGAGCGTCGTACAAATCACGATCTGCATCGAGAGCGTTTAGCAGCGGATCTACTCCGCGTCGATACCTCATGTAAGACAGACGAGCGCGATCCTGAAGCGTTGCTACGAGCAATTGCTGTTCCGCTCGAATCTGTCTGGCCTTTCGGTACGCGACCAATGCATCCGAAACCTCGCGAAACGCTGACTGGATCACGCGCTCGTATTGGACCAGTGCGCGCTGTTGTTGCGCCTGAGCGAACTCCACATTCGATCTGAGGCGCCCCCCAGTGAAGATCGGCTGACTCACCTGCGGCACGAACTGCCACACTCCTGTAGGACCCGTGAATAAACTCGTTAGCTCGTTACTCTGCGACCCGAGGAAGCCAGTGAGGCTGATGCGCGGAAAGTACGCCGCTCTGGCAACGGAGATGGTCGCATGCGCCGCCTCCAGATTTCGCTCAGCGGCCCTGATATCGGGACGACGTTCCAATAACGTGGAAGGCAAGCCCGTGGGGACCTCCACTGGCATCGCCTGGGCATCAAGCGAGGAGCCTCGCGGAATACTGCCAGGACGCTGTCCGAGCAACATACTGATGTAGTTCTCGGTTTGCTCAATCTGCTGCTCGATGGTCGGTATCGCCACAACGGCTGTGTGGACCAGCTGTTCGCCTTCCCGAACATCCAACACCGTTGCGAGGCCTCTCTGATTTCTGATCTTGATCAGACGCAAAGACTCCTCGCGGGTCAACAGCGTTTGCTTCGAGAGCGCGAGCTCCGCGTCCAGTTCGAGCAGGTTGAAGTACGCCGTCGCTACATCGCTGACCAGCGTCATCACAATTGCGTTTCGGTTCTCTTCTGCGGCGAGCAGTTCCGCTCTGGCGGCCTCGGTCGCGCTACGCAAGCGACCCCAGACGTCGGCTTCGAACGAGAGCATATTCAGCGTCACGGTGCCGAAGGTTCGTCTTTGGCTGAAGCCCTCCGGAACCGGGAAGTTGCCGCCTCGCGAGAAACGCAACGTTGTGGCGTCTCCCGAAAAACCCGCCGTTGGGTAAAGCTCGGAACGTCTGATTCCAAGGTTGGCGTTCGCGGCCTCAATACGTGCGACCGCATCCCGCACATCGTAGTTCCTTGTGTGTGCAGTGCGAATCAAGTCTTGCAGTTGCTCGTCCTTGAACACGTCAAACCACTTCAGCTCGCCCAGAGATGTCGAGCCGGTCTCTGCCGTTCCACGAAATACGGGCGGCGTCGATACTGCGGGACGTTTGTAGGCGGGGCGCGTGGCGCAGGCCTGCAACAGTAACAACCCTGCGAGTGTCGTTATGATCCGCAGTCTCATGCTTGGTGTCCTTTCTGGAGTACGGTTTCATGAACCGGGTCGACAATCAGGGACTGCGATGGCGACTCCGGCGCTGGACTACGTTTCCGGGCCAGCGGCACATAGATCGCCGGCACAACGAACAAGGTGAACAACGAGCCGATGATCATGCCGCTGACGAGCATGATCCCGATGCTGTTTCGGGCTCCTGCTCCAGGACCCGTCGCCAACACCAGTGGAAAGTGGCCGACAACAGTGGCTGCGGTTGTCATCAATACAGGCCGCAATCTTGTGCCGGCAGCCTCGATCACTGCCGCCAGCTTGCCCATCCCCGTTTCCTGAAGATGGTTGGCAAACTCGACGATCAGGATTCCATTCTTTGCAACGAGGCCAACCAGCGTGATCAGTCCAACCTGGCTGTAGATGTTCAGCGTGGTCAGACCCAGAAATGAGAAAAGCAGGGCACCTGAAACCGCCAGTGGCACCGACCCGGCCAGAATGATCAGCGGATCGCGAAAGCTCTCAAACTGAGCTGCGAGAACCAGGTAGATAAGGATCGCCGAAAGCAGAAACATTCCGAGGAACTTATCCCCCTCTGTACGCAGTTGGCGTGACTCGCCCGCATAATCGAGCGTGAACCCCTGAGGCAGGATTGTTTTAGCCTCGCGCTCCAGGAACCCGAGTGCCGCATCAAGTGGCACGCCAGGCGGTATAACACCTTGAATGCGAACCGCATTGAGCTGCTGAAATTTCTTGAGTTGCCGAGGTTCCGCGGACATTCGCAGGCTCGCGAACGTTGACAACGGCACCAGCTTCTCGGATGAACCCGTGACATAGATTCGCGTGAGCTGCTCCGCCGTCAAGCGATCGACGCGTTGCACCTGCGGGATTACTTTGTAGCTGCGTCCCTGGATGCTGAAGCGATTCACGTAATCGCCTCCGAGCAGCAGCGAAAGGTCCTGTCCGGCGCGACCCAGATCGACGCCCTGCGAGCGCAGTTTGTCACGATCGAAGACGACCTCCGCTTGCGGCTGATCGAACTTCAGGTCAGAGTCGGCGAACATGAAGAGCCCGCTCATAAAGGCTTTGCCGACCAACTGATTGGCAATCTCTTCGAGCCTTTGTGGCTCCCCCGCCGTTGACACCACCAGATCTATGGGGAAGTCTCCGCCGCCAGGCAAAGGAGGCGGAGTCAGCGAAATGGCCCGAATCGCAGGAATCTGCCCCAGGGGCCCACTCACGTCCATCAGCAGCTGCTGTGTTGTCTTTTTCCGTTCACTCCACGGCTTTGTCACCATGCCACCGAAGCCTCCGCTCGGAGACGTGATTTGAAACACGGCCGCATGCTCAGGGAATGATCGGTAGACCTCGTAGACCTGTTCCGCGAACATCTTCGTCTGATCGAGGGTGGCATTTGGGGATGCCTGCAAAACCGAAAACACGACGCCTTGATCCTCCGCAGGCGCGAGCTCGCGTTGCGAGAACATATAGAACGGAACGATTAAAAGCGTGACAACCGCCCACAGCACGTAAACGACCGGACGGTACCGCAGTGCACCGCCGAGGAAACGGGTGTACCCGTTACGCAGGTTCTCGAACCGGCGATTCACCCACCCTGCGAAGCCTCGCTCGGTGTCGCCCGCACGCAGCAGCTTCGATCCCATCATGGGCGACAGCACTAGCGCGACAACGCCCGACACGATGACCGCACCGGAAAGCGTGAACGCAAACTCGCGGAACAACGAACCCGTGAGCCCGCCCTGAATGCCAATCGGCGCGTAAACGGCAGCGAGCGTAATGGTCATGGCAATGATCGGACCGGCAAGTTCACGTGCCGCATGAGTCGCAGCTTCAAATGGAGACTTGCCCAGATGCAGGTGCCTCTCGACGTTTTCCACCATGACGATCGCGTCATCTACCACCAGACCAACGGACAGCACAATCGCGAGCAGCGTCAGGAGGTTGATCGTGAACCCCGCCATCAGCATCAGAAACACGGCGCCGACCAACGAGATCGGGATCGCCACAACAGGGATGAGTACAGCCCGCAGAGAACCTAGGAAGAGAAAGATGACCGCGACCACGATGAGCAGCGTTTCGCTCAGCGTTGACAGAACTTCGTTGATCGCATCCTGGATGTACTCCGTCGAGTCGTAGGGGATCGCCGCCTTCATGCCGGCCGGCAGTTGTGCTTGAATCTCAGGAATCGTTTTCCGGACGTGCTGGATAACCTCCAGCGAGTTAGCCGTGGGAAGAACCCACACGCCCATGAAGACCGCGGTCTGGCCGTTGAAGCGAACGTCCTCCTCGTAATTCTCCGCGCCCAGTACGACGTCGGCGATCTCGCCAAGCCGAACCACAACTCCGTCTTTCTCTTTGACGACGAGTTGACGAAACTCATCCGGAGTACGCAAGTCGGTATTGGCTACCAGGTTCACCGAAACCATCGAGCCCTTCGTCCGGCCGATCGCGGAAAGATAGTTGTTCCGCGCAAGGGCATTCTGAAGGTCGGAAGGGGAGATGCCCCTCGCGGCCATCCTGTCCGGGTTGAGCCAGATCCGCATCGCGAATGTTCGATCGCCCATTATGTCGGCGCGCTGAACGCCATTGACTGCGCTCAGCTTCGGCTGGACGACGCGCATCAGGTAATCGGTGATCTGGTTCTGGTCCAGATCGGTGGATGAGAAGCTCAGATAAACGGCAGCGAACTGCGTGTCAGCCGTTTCGAGCTCGATGACAGGTGCCTCCGCCTCCGGTGGAAGGTCATTGCGAACCTGCGCGACCTTCGCCTGAATCTGCGTGAGTGCGGCATTCGTGTCGTAATTCAGCTTCAGGTGGACGGTAATCGTGCTGATGCCTTGCGCACTCGCAGACTCCATGTAGTCAATGCCGTCCGCGCTCGCGATTACCCGCTCGAGTGGCGTCGTAATGAAGCCGCGAACGAGATCGGCGTTGGCGCCGACATAGACGGTCGAGACCTTCACGACGGCAATATCGCTCCGCGGATACTGCCTTACGCTCAGTGAACGGACCGACTGCAGACCGGCGACCAGAATCACCAGGTTCACCACGACCGCTAGAACCGGCCGTTTAACAAACAGATCGGTGAAGTTCATCAGCTGTTCTCCGGTTTGGCCGCCGGGTTGTTCGATGGCCGGACCTTGTTATTCACCACGACTGCGGCTCCGTTGCGAAGTTTGAACAAGCCCGAAGTCACAACTTCCTCGCCTGCCTTGATTCCCGAGATCACAGCGACTTGATCACCTCGCGCGCCATCGATCTTCACGAACTGCTGCCGCACCCCCCTGTATGTCTTGCCTTTCGGGTCCTTGAGATTTGTGACGATGAACACTGAATCCCCATAAGGTGCGTAGCTGATGGCCGACGCCGGAACAGCGACAACGGGCCGGGTGGCGCCGATCGCCACTTCCGTTTGAACGAACATTCCCGGGCGCAACGGGCCGTTCGGGTTCGAGATGGTGGCCTGCATCTGCATGTTTCTCGTCGTCTCATCCACCTTCGAGTCCTTTGCCGTGATGCGACCACTGAACCGTTTGCTGCTTGCGTCTCCCGGCGCTATTGTCACCAGCCCGCCGATGCGCACCTGCTCGGCTTGTTGCTGCGGCACACCGAAGTTCACATAGATCGGATCGAGCGATTGCAGGTTCACCACCGAAGTACCCGGAGACAGATACTGACCCAGGTGGACCTGACGAATACCCAGGACTCCCGAGAATGGCGCCCGGATCGTCTTGCGTTCGATCGTGGCTCGGATTTCTGCTACTCTCGCTTGGGTCTGTTTTTCTTCTGCTGCCGCACGATCGTACTCAGCCTGCGCAATCGCCCCTTCCTGCACCAGATCCTGCAAACGAGCGAAGTTGAGTCGCGCAAGTTCCTGCTCGGCCTCCACCGCAGCGAGTTGAGCACGCTCCTGTCGGGTATCGAGCTGTACTAATAAATCCCCCGCGCGAACCGATCCGCCGGATTCGAACGCGATGCTGCTCACGATTCCAGGAAGATCTGCGCTGACGTTAACTCCCTGTACCGCCGCCGTTGTACCGATCACGCTCAGTGTGAGGGGCCATCTCTCCAACTCGGCTACAACAGTCGTTACGGCCTCGGGTGGAGGCTGGAACGAAGCGGCGGCCTGACCCATCGCTTCGAGTTGCCTCATCTTAAATACCCCGAGTCCGGCCACGCAGGCGCCAACTACTACCAACATCAAGATCATCCGTTTAGCCATGAGTCCCTCGTACTTTCAAAAGCGACGCGTGTCGCGGTGGAACGTCCTGCGGTGTTGCTGTGGAGAGTTTTGCGACCAACAAACTTCTTACATTCGCGTTACGATCTCCAGCGCCCATAGCCCGCTATTTCTACGTCGAACGGCGGACGCCAGAATCGACATATTCCACGAATTTCTGTCAGAAACTTGACCTAACGTGCGCCAGGTATTCTATCTGCAAGCTCTGGAATTCATTTCTCTTATTCCGCCTCCTTGCGGCATAACCGCGAGGCACAACTCAACCTGCCCTATAATTCTCTAACGCGAATATGGAGACTTAGACGGTCACGATGGCAGTGACAGACCGTAAGAGACTTGGCATCTTACGGTAAGAAGTGCCTATTCAGCCTAGCCCGATCCCCGTCTCTGCGCCGCGTAATACGGTATGCAGGACCCTCGCCGACACAATGACCTGGGCGGTTGTATACTCGCCCCAGCGGGGCAGCCTGCTGGGGAGTCCGAGGTGAAAGTGGCTCCGGAAGAGGTCCGCGCCCAACTCGAGCGCATTGTCGCGAGCCATGCCTTCGCCTCCAGCGCACGCATGAGCCGTTTCCTCCGTTTCAGTGTCGAGGAGATGCTGGCAGGGCATGCGGATGAGCTCAAGGAAATTACGATCGGGATTTCGGTCTTTGATCGTTCGCCAGACTACGATTCGCGCTTGGATCCTATCGTTCGTGTCGAAGCGCGGCGTCTGCGCGAAAAGCTGTCTCGATACTACGAAACCGATGGCCAGGAAGACCCGATCATCATCGATTTGCCTCGTGGCGGTTACACTCCTCTGGTTCGCCAGCGCATCGACCCAGCCGCTGGGGAGGACGCTAAACTAACGGAGCCCGCAGAGGCAGGTCTTGTGCCGGCGACAGTTGATGATGCATTAAAGCCGGACTTGGTGGTGTCTGCGCGACGTCACCGTTTCCTCGCACTTGGGGCTATCGCAGCCATAGTCGGTCTCATTGCTCTTGGCATCACGACGATGATCGGTCCCAACGCCGGCGCGATGAGAGAGCGTGATTCACTTGTGCTCGGCGAGATTGTCAACCGCACGGGAGAGCCCGTATTTGACTACACACTCCGGCAAGCCCTCGCGACGTAGCTCAGTCAATCGCCCTTCCTCAGCATTGTCCAGGACCAGCGTGTCCGGGAGACGCTCAGGACCATGGGGCGCTCACAGGACGATCGCCTGCTTCAGGACCTCGCGCTCGAAGTGTGTCGCCGGCAAAGCGTGAAGGCAATGCTTACCGGCTCCATCTCGACTATCGGCCGGTCGTACGTGCTCGCACTCGAGGCCTACAACTGTCAGACCGGTGAAGCTATCACGCGCGAGCAGGCACAGGTCGAAACGAAGGAACGCGTCCTGCCGGTCCTCGGGAACATGGCATCCAGAGTACGCCGTGCACTCGGGGAATCGCTGGCTTCGATCCAAAGATTTGACGCCCCGATAGAGCAGACCACAACGCGATCACTCGAGGCCCTTCGTGCATACACCCTGGGCCAGCGCCAGCGCGCCACGGGGAACGAGATTCAATCGATATCGTTCTTTCAACGCGCCGTTGAGCTTGATCCGGACTTCGCCGCCGCCTACACCAGCCTCTCGAATACCTACAGCAACCTGGGCGAAGCGGAACGCGCAAAAGAGTATGCGAGGCTCGCATTCGAACACCGCGAGGGAGTCAGCGAGCGAGAGCGCCTCTACATCACGTATCAGTACCACGACGTGGTAACGGGCGACCAGGTAGGGGTCATCCCGACACTTGAGTTGTGGAAGCAATCCTTCCCACGGGAGTTTCAACCCGCGAACAGGCCGACGCCCCCATGCTTTAAAGAACAGCCCTCCTACTACGAATGTATGGGGATCATCAACATGATGTCTCACTGCGCGGACCAACCGATCGAGTTCCTGGCTGCTTGTCATTCCTTCCGCGAGTAACCGCTCACGAAGATTCTCCACAAAGTGCGGG
>DASQVJ010000757.1:0-9801 GCA_035640835.1 Bryobacteraceae bacterium | reverse complement strand
GACCCGTCGGTCTCGCGGGCTCATGCACACCTTCGATGGGATTCGGAGGCAGGGCATTACCGGCTTTTTGATGATGGGAGCTCATATGGTACGAATGTGTGGCGGGATGGGCGTCTGTTGAAAGTTCCCGCAGGGCCTCGTGGATTTACTGTACAGGACGGGGATGAAATTGTATTAGGTCAAGTACGAATATTGTTCTCGTTGTTATATGACCTGGATAACTAACTCTGACAAGATTCTGGCACTCGTTCGCGATGGCGAGGGTTTCCAGCCATGTTTGCGCTAACGGGCCCCGGCAGCGACGACGTCTCGCAGCAGTACGTCGAGAGTGCGTTCTACCTTTCCGTCCGGCGTGAAATGTAGGCCGCACTCTTTTGCTTGATCCAACTCCCACCACCAACGTCCTGCACGCTCGTCTTCACCTGGCGATGTGGCGCGAGTGCACGGCCCACAGCCGATGCTCGTGTAATGCTGCTCATACAGCGGATGTACTGGAACGTTGTGAAGCGCCGTATATTGGTCGATCTCTTCCCGACTCCAGTCTGCGAGAGGGCTAATCTTCCATTTACCCGCCGAATCCCGGGTCACTTTCGGAGTATTCTCGCGCGATTTGCCCTGCGATCGTCTCAGTCCAACGAGAGAGGCGTCAAACTCCGACATTTTGCGCTCCAAAGGCCGAACCTTGCGCACCTGACAGCAGAGATTCCGGTTCGGAACGGACTCGTACATGAGGTTCGGGCCGTGCAGCGTCGTCATGCGCTCCACTTCACCTGTGTCCGGAAAGACGATCTCGATGGCGAGTCCGTAATGCTCCCGCACCCGCTGCATCATTTCATAGGTCTCGGCCGGCAGTCTCCCGGTATCCAGCGTCACGACGCGCAGATCCTTTGTGATCTTCGAAGCGATGTCGAGAACGACCATGCCCTCTTTTTGAAGGCTCGTAACGAGCGCCAGGCGAGGTCCAAATGTCTCGATCGCTACTGAGATCAGATCCTGAGCGTACAGGAGCTCCAGCTGTTCTGGGTCAAAGGTATTCATCGATTCGAATCGTGGGCTCCGCCGATAGGGAACTCGAACGTGGAGCCTGCGGCCTTCACTCGCAACAGACTCCCGGTGAGGAACCTGCCATTGTTGTCATAAAAGATGGCGCCGTCTGTGCTTTCGCCGGGAGCCAACTTTGTTTGTACGAAGGCGATTGCGCTGGCGGCAGCCGCAGCCTTCAACTTCGTCGAACTTACCTCGGCCAAAGCCGATTGGCGACGTTGCTCGTAACCGTTCGTCGCTTTGTACTTACTGTTGCCATACAGCGAAGCTTCGTATGCAGTCACCAGTTTCACAACGTCGCCACGTCCTGCATGTTCGATGAGCCTCGAGACGACTTGGCGCGCCGGAGAACCGGGCAGCGAATTGCCCTCAGGTGATTGAACCACAAAGTCTTCGGGCCGGATGGTATAGGTGTTTGACGATCCGTTCGAAACGGCGACCTGTAGGACGGCATACTCTCTCACCAGAGACGACAGGGGCGCGAACATGATGGTCAGCCCGTTGCGAGTGAGTGTTTGATACCGATAACCGCCCGATTCGAACTCGATTACCTGGCCACGAACGCTCAAAACGGACGCTAACAGGGCCCAGAGTAACTCGCGTCGCACCATAATTCCCATGATAAACTCGGGTGTAACTTTATCACCTACCCACGCTTATGACTACAGCCGCTATCAGTCCAACCGGGCATGATCTGCGCGAACTCGGCCTAACAAATCTCCAAGCTGTTCATTGGAATTTGGGAGCCGCGCAGCTTCTCGAACAAGCCATACAGCGCCGCGAGGGACTGCTGGCGAACAACGGCGCCCTAGTCGTGCGGACCGGCCAGTTCACCGGCCGCAGTCCTAAAGACAAGTACATTGTACGAGAAGCCTCGACCGAGCCATCGGTGAACTGGGGCGCTGTGAACCAGCCGATGACGGAAGAGGCGTTCGACCGGCTCTATCAAAGGCTGACGCAGTTTCTGGAGAACAAGGAATTGTTTGTCCAGGACTGCTTTGGCGGGGCAGACGCCGCCCAGCAGTTGCCGGTGCGAGTCGTGACACAACTCGCCTGGCACGCGTTGTTTGCTCACCAGCTCTTTGTGCGGCGAGACCCGGGCGATCGGACTCCACACGAGCCGAAGTTCACGCTGATTTTTGCCCCGGATTTTCATGCCATTCCCGACCAGGACGGAACTAGATCCGAGACGTGCATCGTGATCAATTTCAAGAAAAAGTTGGTCTTGATCGCCGGCACGATGTACGCAGGTGAGATGAAAAAGTCGGTCTTCACGATCCTGAATCATCTCCTGCCGGAGCAGGGCATTTTGCCGATGCACTGTTCGGCGAACATGGGGCAGGACGGAAGGGTAGCTCTCTTTTTCGGACTGTCGGGAACGGGCAAAACGACCCTGTCGGCGGACCCCACTCGCCGGCTGATCGGGGACGACGAACATGGCTGGACCGACACAGGCGTTTTCAACTTCGAGGGTGGATGCTATGCCAAGTGCATCCGTCTTTCCGAGGAGAAAGAACCGCAGATTTGGCGCGCCATTCGATTTTCCACCGTGCTCGAAAACGTGTCAATGGACTCCGAGACGCGCGTACTCGACTTCGATTCGGACGCCCTTACGGAGAACACCCGCGCGGCTTACCCGGTCGACTTCATCGAGAATGCGTTGATTCCCGGTGTGGGCGGCCATCCCGAGAAGATTCTGTTCCTGACGGCTGATGCATTTGGTGTCTTACCTCCAATCTCGAAGCTCAGTCCGGAGCAGGCGATGTACCACTTCTTAAGTGGCTACACGGCGAAGCTGGCAGGCACGGAGAGGGGCCTCGGGAAGGAGCCACAGCCGAACTTCAGCGAGTGCTTCGGAGCTCCGTTCTTGCCTCGGCATCCCCAGGTGTATGCCAAGATGCTCGGCGAGAAGATGCGGCGTCACGGCGTCACCTGTTACTTGGTGAACACCGGCTGGGTTGGCGGACCGTTCGGAGTGGGTGAGCGCATGTCCCTCCCATTTACCCGTGCCATGGTGAATGCGGCGATCGAGGGACAACTCGACGACGTTGAGACTCGTCCACACCCGGTCTTTGGTGTCCACGTGCCAGTATCCTGTCCGGGTGTTCCGAGCGAGCTGCTTGATGCCCGAGGGATGTGGGCAGATGGAGCGGCGTACGACGAAGCGGCGAAATCGCTCGCGGCGAAGTTCGTGGAGAACTTTAAGAAATTCGGGCAAGTGGCTGAAGAGATTGTGGCTGCGGGTCCCCGGGCATAGGGTTCCAAGAAGGTTGGCCACGGATGAACACGGATAAACACGGATAGGAACAATAGTCTTATCCGTGTCCATCCGTGACTAATTAGCCTTTTTCAGACCAAGAGCGCTGCTGAGGCGCTTTCCTGGGGTTCTTACCTCATCAGGAGACAGGACACGTCGTTTCGGACGAGCAGAGGGCTTGCTGCGGCGTTTTGGGGACGACAACAGAAATGCTCACCCCGAAGGGTGAGCACCTGGTACCCCGTTCTCACGGGGCGATGTATTGGGAGAATCAGATTCGACGGAATCGCAACCCCGTCAAAACCTGTATGTGTTTGAATGTTATTGCCTAAGGGAGGGGAAGTCAAGCGAAAAAGCCCCCTCTGGTACTAGCGGGCGTAACTTGTTGAAAGGAAAGTAGCTTAGCGCTACTCACCCCGGATGTCGAGTGTGGTGTAGCTGTTGTCAGCAGTCTTGAGCCCGAAACGCTCACGTATGACCCGGAAGCCTCCAAATGCCATGCCCAACAACATCGAAAGCAGGATCAGGACGCCCGCGATGATCAGGATCGAGAGCAGCATGTCACCCGCATTTCCGTCCTTCGGGCGATTTCTTGGCTCGTTGATCGTGACCGCCGACTCGTAGCGGATCTTACTTAAGAAGCGCTCGGCCTCGTCGTGATCGGCAGGATTCACCAGAATCGCGACCAACGGGCCGGCGCGCTTTGTAACCAGATCGCCACGCGTTTGGAGATCGGTTGCCTTGCGGCGAGCAATCTGCGGCGTAGGGTAGGAAAGCAGCAGGAGCTTAGTCTCCTTGCCTGCGATGCGGTAGACAGCCGCTTGACCTTCCGCGTTAAGGCTGAAGGCCACTTCCGAGGGTTTGATCTGAGGCTCGAACTGCTCGAGCGATATCGGACCGAGTATGTACCGATGAGATCCCTTTACAAGCCCCTGGCTGGGCAAGTAGGTATCCAGCGTCGGGGTGGCCGAGACGTCGAGGTTCGGGAACGTCGCGATGGTGTTGCGGAGTGACGATTCCTTGGGCTCGTCACCCGTGATCCTGTAGACGTAATTGCCGATCTGCTTCCAACCGGGTTGCTGTCCCTCGAGTTGCTGGAGGCCGGCGTAAGCGCCCGTTGGATCTTTGAAGTGGAAAAGCGTGAAGTTGTACGATTTCGAGCCGTCGCGGTAGACGGCGTTTTCCCCCAGCTCAAGGCCGTACTCTTGCCAGAGCTGGGGATTTTTGAGCTCGACCGTGGTGACCGGACCTCGTTTAAACGTGCCGAGCTGCTCGGGCAGGACGGCAGCCGACAGGGTCGAGATCGCCAACGTGGCGAGTAGAATCAGGCACCGTGGCATTTTTTGTACTTCTTGCCGCTGCCACAAGGACACGGATCATTGCGCCCCACTTTGGCGTTATTGATCACAGGCTGCGACCCGGTGCCGCTGGTGGTGTCGCCCCCGACGAATTGGAGCCCGGCAAGCTCTTTGTCCTTCTTGCGTTGTATGTTGCGCGTGACGTCGAGGAAGCTTTGCTGAATGGCTTTCTGCTCTTCGGGGCTGGCGCCATTCGGATGATGGCCGTTTGCGCCGTTCGCTCCGTCCTCGCCGCCGTCGACGATCATTTCCCACTCTTGCTCGTCGCCCTCGGCCTCAGGATAGGGCAGGGTCGGACGTTGCACTTCGGAGGTCTGCATGAAGAAGAGGAACTTGACGGTCTCGTCTTCAATGCGGTCCATCATGTCCTGGAACAGCGTGAAGGATTCCTTCTTGTACTCGACCAGAGGATCCTTTTGGCCGTAACCGCGCAGGCCGATACCTTCTTTGAGGTGGTCCATCGACAACAGGTGGTCCTTCCACTGGTTGTCGATGACGCTGAGCATGATCATGCGTTCGGTCTCGCGAAGGATTTGGGCTCCTTCGGGTCCGAGCATGTTCTCCTTCTCCTGATACGTGGCGGCCGCGGCCTGGTTCAGCTCCTCCTCAATGGCATCGCGGCCCATTTCCTCGAATTTGGCTGCATCGATCTGAATATTGAGCCGGTTCAGCATCTCGATGCGCAGACCGTCGAAATCCCAGGTCGAGGGATGGGCTCCTGCCGGCAGGTAGGTGTCGACAAGCGAGCCGATGATTCCGCTAACGATCTCGAGGATGCGATCCTTTTGATCTTTGCCTTCGAGCAGGGCGCGCCGCATCGAGTAGACGGCTTGACGCTGCTTGTTCATCACGTCGTCGTATTCGAGGACGTGTTTACGGGCGGCGAAGTTCTGCGCTTCGACAGCCTTTTGCGCAGCGGCGATGCGCTTGGTGATCAGCCCGGACTCGATCGGAACATTCTCTTCCATGCCGAGCCGGAGCATCAGATTCTGGATGCGCTCGCCACCGAAGATCCGAAGGAGGTCGTCCTGCAGAGAAAGGTAGAAGCGCGACATGCCGGGGTCGCCTTGACGGCCGGCGCGTCCACGCAGCTGATTGTCGATACGCCGGGATTCATGGCGCTCGGTGCCTACGATGTACAAGCCGCCCGCTTGAACAACCTCCTCACGCTCGGCGTCGGTGATCGCCTTCACTTCGTCGTAGAGCTTCTGCCACTCTTCCTTCGGCATCTGCTCGGGATTCAGACCTGCCTTGCGAGCCTTGTCCCGGGCCAGGAAGTCCGGATTGCCGCCGAGCAGAATGTCGGTACCACGGCCGGCCATGTTGGTCGACACCGTCACGGCACCCTTGCGGCCGGCCTGGGCGACGATGGAAGCTTCGCGCTCGTGATTCTTGGCGTTCAGAACCTCGTGCTTCACGCCCATCTTTTTCAAGATGGCTGAGAGGCGTTCCGACTTTTCCACCGAAATGGTTCCGACCAGGACGGGTTGTCCGGTCTCATTCGCCCTCTTGATCTCTTCGGCAGCGTTGCGGAACTTTTCAACCTCGGTGCGATAGACGATGTCGTCCCGATCGTTACGAATCATGTTTCGATGGGTCGGGATGACGGTCACTTCCAACTTGTAAATCTTGTCGAACTCGGCGGCTTCGGTTTCGGCGGTACCCGTCATGCCGGCGAGCTTCTTATACATGCGGAAGTAGTTCTGGAACGTGATGGTCGCGAGAGTCTGGTTCTCGCGTTGAATCTTGACGCCTTCCTTGGCTTCGATTGCCTGGTGGAGACCATCGCTCCAGCGGCGTCCCGGCATCAGGCGCCCGGTGAACTCGTCGACGATGACGACTTCGGGATCGCCTTCTGGGCTCGGCTGGACGAGATAATCCTTGTCGCGGTGGTAGAGAACATGCGCACGCAGGGCCTGCTGCGTGTGGTGATTCATCTCGATGTTCTGCGGGTCGTACAGGTTCTGGATGTTGAGTAGCCGCTCGACCTTGCCGACACCTTCTTCGGTAAGTGCGACGGTTTTGTGCTTCTCGTCGACCGTGTAGTCGCCCGTGGTGTATTTTTCGCCGGGCTCGCGGCCTTCGATCACCTCGCCGCGGATCAGCTTGGGAATGATCCGGTTGATGCGGTAATACTTGTCGGTCGACTCTTCGCTCGGACCCGAAATGATCAGAGGAGTTCGCGCTTCGTCGATAAGGATGGAGTCGACTTCGTCAACGATTGCGAAATAGTGCTCGCGCTGGACGCAATCGTCCAGACGGAACTTCATGTTGTCGCGGAGGTAGTCGAATCCAAACTCGTTGTTCGTTCCGTAGGTGATGTCGCAGCGATAGGCGTCGTAGCGTTCCTGATCGTCGAGATCGTGGACGATGGTGCCCACGGTCAGGCCGAGGAACTTGTAGAGGCGCCCCATCCATTCGGCGTCGCGCTTGGCCAGGTAATCGTTGACGGTAACGACGTGAACACCTTTGCCGGCGAGCGCGTTCAGGTAGCAGGGCAGGGTAGCGACGAGCGTCTTACCTTCACCGGTTCGCATTTCGGCGATCTTGCCTTTGTGCAAGACCATGCCGCCGATCAGCTGGACATCGAAGTGACGCATGTTGAGGACACGACGTCCTGCTTCCCGCACGACAGCGAAGGCTTCGATCAGAAGATCATCGAGAGTGGCGCCGTTAGCAAGGCGCTCCCGGAACTCCTGCGTCTTACGTGCGCGCTCCTCATCCGACAGTTGCTGGATTTGTGGTTCGAGGTCGTTGATCGCCGCGATGACCGGACGCATCGCCTTGATTTCACGTTCGTTTTTGGTGCCAAAGACCTTGGCTAGGACGGCGTCGATCATATAACAGCGCTACCACCAGTTTAGCAACTCCATCATGTTTCAGCCTCGTACAAATCGTGGCGTAGCAGAGTTTTCTGGCCTCTTGCGGAAAGGAGTTAACCCGATGAGGAACTTAGGGAACCTAATGCCTGAACCCTTGTCGAAGTGGCTTGTTCGGAACTGGAACCGGCTACATAAAGAGACGCAGCTCAAGGCTGTCCGGATTCGACAGTATCTTCCGGTACTGGTGGCGCTCGGCTTGGGAATGCTGGTCACAGTTCTACTGTTTCGCGCGACCGACTACTGGCGCGTTCACGAGCTGACCCAGCGGTTTCAGGCGGCGGCTCAGAATCGATGTTTCGCGATCAAGCGACAGTACCTCTCGGATCTCGCCGTACTAGACACGGTTCGACAGCTGGTAAGCGCAGGACCGTTTCACGGGCCGGAACTGAAAATCTGGCTGGAGCATGTCGCCCGGAGGCAACATCGGAGCATTCGCTCCGTCGAGTGGCTCGAGCCTTCGCGCAATGACCCTGACCTGGTAGTCCGGTTCAGCTATCCGAAACAGCAAAATCTCCCTGGCTTGGGAACCAGACGATGCAAGAAATATGTCCAGAAGCTGCCACACCTGAGCTCGCAGAGCACATTCAAGCTCCTTTCTGTGGATGAGTCGAGTAACGTCCTGTTCGGGACGGCCGTGATGCACCCGGAGCAGACAAGCACGGCTACGGCTGGATATGTCACAGCAACGGTCGACGTGGGGACTTTAGCGGAAGATGCGTTAAAGCACCTCGAGCCCGTCGGTCTCGATGTCGAACTGCTGAACGAGGATCCCCGCGGGGAGGTTCGTCAGGTGTACTTCCATCGATCAAGGCTGGACAGGGGTGGAACCGCGCTCCCGGTGTCACCGCCCAACGTGGGAGCGGCAGCTTTTCGGCACTCTGAAACCGTCGAGGTGGGCGGCCACCGGTTGCGTGTGGTCTGTACGCCGTCGCCTGCCTTCTTCCAACGGTACGCCAATCCGCTTCCAGTGCTCATTTTGACTGGCGGTTTCCTCGGAACGCTTGGAGTTTGCTACTACCTCGCTATGTCGATCCGGCATGCCGCGGCCACTGAAAAGTTGCTGACCAAGTTATCGATCGCGCATGCGGAGGCTTTGGAAGCGTCGAGCCTGAAGACGCAGTTCCTCGCCAACATCAGCCACGAATTGCGAACTCCTTTGAACGGGATCCTGGGTATGAACAGCCTGCTCCTGGAGACTCCGCTCAGTCAGGAACAAAGAGAGCTTGCGACGAGTGTGGACCGGTCCGCAACCGTACTGAGCCGGACCATCCACGAGATTCTGGATTTCTCAGCGATCGATAGCAATCGTCTGGAGCTGCGTCCTGCCTGGTTTGGGCTCAGGCCGATGCTCGATCGGGTGGCCGAGGTCCACCGACAGAGGGCTCGTGCGAAGGGACTGACCCTTCAATTGGAAGTCGACAGGGCTGCGCCCGTTTGGGTTCTCGGCGACGAGGGTCGGCTCAAACAGATTCTGGTAAATCTGCTCGAAAATGCAGTGAAGTTTAGCTTGTCCGGTCAGATTCGGTTATGGTGCCGCGCGGGTCGACAACAGCTGAATCTGCTCGAATTGGAGTTCGGAGTGGAGGACGAAGGTATCGGCATTGCGCCGGAGATGATGCCGAGAATCTTTGACGTGTTCTCGCAAGCGGACGGCTCCAGCACGCGAGTCGCTGGCGGAACCGGGCTCGGACTAGCACTGAGTCAGAAGCTCGCGCGGCTGATGGGGGGCGAGCTCCTGGTCCGAAGCAAGTTGGGCGTGGGGACGACAGTGACGTTGCCGCTCACGCTCGCGAGCCGGAGCGACGCCCCGGTTCGGGAGGTGGAAGAGGCCGCAACGACGGCTTAGTCCTCACTTCCAAAGATGTTTGTGATGGCTCCGAGACCCATGCGCTCGTCGCCTCCCGTTGTTGCGGGGCCGGCAAGCTCACGGCGCATTTTCTCGAGAGTCATGCTTTGGACGATGACTCGGCCTGGTCCGGTGAGGGTCGCAAGGAAAATACCCTCGCCTCCGAAGATCGCAGTCTTGATACCGCCCACGAATTGAATATCGTATGAGACCGATTCGTCGAATCCGACGACGCAGCCGGTGTCGACCTGCAGCATTTCTCCTGGGCGAAGCGTGAACTCGACAAAGTCGCCGCCGCCGTGAATGAAGACAGCTCCCGGACCGGTCAGCTTCTGGAGGATGAAACCTTCTCCGCCGAAGAACCCGGCGCCGAGTCGCTTGACGAGGGCGATGTTGAGCTGCACGCTGGTCTGG
>DASQVJ010000756.1:0-6277 GCA_035640835.1 Bryobacteraceae bacterium | reverse complement strand
TCAACGCGAGCCAGCTTGCCATCAACGGCAGCCGCACGCTGAACAGTGAGTTCGCGATCGACGGCGTGTCCGTGGTGTCGGGCTCGACCGGCGGCGTGCAGCGCTTCCCATCCACCGAAGCGATCCGCGAGTTTCGTGTGCTCACTTCCGGCTACACCGCCGAGTACGGCCGAACATCCGGTGGCTTCATCAGCGCCATCACGGATCAAGGCACCAACGAATGGCACGGCAGTTTGTACGAATATTTCCGCAATGAGAAGCTGAACGCGAACGACTTCTTCCGCAACCTTCGCGGACAGGATCGCCCGGTCGATCGCTTCAACCAATTCGGCGGCAAATTGGGTGGTCCCGTGATCATCCCCAAGCTATACAACGGCCGCGACCGCACGTTCTTCTTCTTCAACTACGAAGGTCTGCGCCGCCAGATTCCTTTCAACAATCTTTCGAACGTACCTGATGCAGCGTTCCGCTCTGGCGACTTCTCCGCATCGCCGATACCGGTGGTCGATCCAACAACGGGTCAGCCATTCCCGGGCAACCGCATACCCACGAACCGGCTCGATCCGGCGGCTGTTAAAATTCTCAGCTACATACCCCCGCCGAACTCCCCCGGAACAGCAGACGCGGCCAATGGCCGAGCTGTGAATAACTATCTTGCAGCGGGCTCCACGAGCGTGGTGGATGATCAGTTCACCATCCGTGGTGACCACGCAGTTGGATCGGCCGCACGTTTCTTCGGCCGCTACACGAAGTTCAAGAACGACTCGCCTTCGGCACCCATGCTTCCAGGCTTGCTCGATCCGAAGGTCGGCGATACCATCACGACGGGCCATCAGGCTTCGGCCGGCTGGACGCACATTTGGAGCCCAAGCCTCATTACAGATGCATGGCTCGGATTCCAGCGCAACAATCCCCTGATCAATCCGCCGTCTCTCGGAATGAACGTGCGAGATGCGCTCGGAATCCAGCGCTCGGTATTCGATGCGGCACCGCGTTTCAACATCAACGGCTGGCGCGAGATCGGCCTCAACGACAACACATATCGCCGGCAGATCGACAACAACTTTCAAGGCGCTGCGAGCCTGACATGGACAACCGGTACCCACACCATCAAGTCAGGATTCCAGTTGCGCAAGAACCAGTTCAACGTCTTCAACCCCGGCGGTGCTTTTACGGGCATCTACAACTTCAACGGCCAAATCACATCGCCCTCGAGAACAACCGGCAATCCGGTCAACTCCCTCGCCGACTTCCTGCTCGGCTATGTAAAGACCGCCAACTACGATCTGCCTCAGCCGATCACCGGCCGCCGAAACGCGAACCTCGGCCTCTTCGTTCAAGACGACTGGAAGGTGAATCGCAAGCTTACGTTGAACATTGGTGTGCGCTGGGAGTATGAGACACCGATGACGATGTCGAACGATGTCTATTCGCGTGTGGACACGGTAACCGGCAAGCTGCTCGTTGCGAATCTGAACTCGTCGCGCACGCTTGGGCTGAACGCTCCTAAGAACAACTTCGCTCCACGTGTCGGCTTCGCATACAGCCTCAATGACAAGACGGTCATTCGATCCGCCTTCGGCATCTTCTACAGCCAGATCTTCTCGAATCTCGGTGGCATCGTCCTTTACCCGGGCTTCACCGTCTCTCAACAGTTTCCAGATCTTGGCGTCGGCGTCGCACAACCTTTCCGCTTGAGTGAAGGAACACCGCTGCTTGCCACGCAGAACTTCAGCGACCCGTTCTTTGTGGAAAGAAACGCGACGGTGAACAACCCGCTGAACGCGGGCGCGCAATTCGGCCAGGTCAATCCCATGCCTCGATCGCTCCAATGGAACTTCGGTATCCAGCGCGAGATCGTAACCGGCACGGTGATCGATATCAACTACGTTGGTACCCGCGGATTGCATCTGCCCTTGAGCCTGTCGTTTAATCCGATTCCGTTTGAGCGCGGAGAGGAACTGGCTCGGATCGGCAGCGGTCTCGAGAATCAGCGTGCTCGACCCTTTCCGACTGTCGACGCCAACAACGCTTTCGTGCATGCGGGCACGTCCAGCTACCATTCGCTGCAACTCAAAGGACTTCGCCAGTTCACACGCGGGTTCGGATTCCAAGCGACATACACTTTCTCGAAGTCCATCGACGACGGCACGGGTCTCTTCTCGTTCTCGCAACCGAATGGATTGGATGCAGGTCAGTTCCCGACCTTCTTCCGCAATCTGGATCGAAGCGTCAGCTCGCTTGACCGGCCGCATGTCTTCTCAGCCGCCATCCAGTACAAAACAAGTGGACCCTGGTGGTTCCGCAACTGGACTGTCAGTCCAATCTTCCTCGCTCGCACCGGCCTGCCCGACACGATCATCCAAAACAATCTTTACCCGGGTGTTACCCAGCAAAGACCTAACGTCGTTGGGACAAATGCCAGCGGTAAACGGGGTTCGATTACACCGGAAGGAACTGCCGTACGATATCTGCTCGCTCCAACGGATCCGAACTTCCCGTTCGTTCCGTCTGGCCCGTTATATACAGGCAGCGGGGCTACCAGAACTCAGGTGCTGCCCGCATCCATGGGAAACCTGGGCCGCAACACGATGCGCGAGCCGAACGAGTTCAATGTCGACCTCGCCGTTGCTCGCATGTTCCCGATTCGTGAGCGGCTGCGCTTCGAGTTGCGGGCAGAAGCGTTCAACGTCCTGAACAAGGTGAACTTCAACGCGCCGAACACGACGCTCAGCGTTCAAGCGGACCCGCGTACCGGACAGGCGGTCTTCAACTCGCCGAACTTCGGTCTGATTACGTCCGCAAAGACCGCACGCTTCCTGCAGATCGTGGCGCGTATAGAGTTCTAACCGCCGATGATCACCGTCGGCTCGCCCATCGCGATTTTGTTGGGCGGGCCGACCGCTTCGAGGATCGTATCGCCTACCCGGCACGCCGGAAGGTTGTTGATCAACACGGTCTGGCTGCCATCGATGACCACTCCCGGACCGTGAGGCGGTATCGGGAGTGGCGTCATACACGCGTGAATGTCCGCACCGCCGGCCGCTGATGTGATCGCGCTGCCCATGCTCGCTGCTGCCGCAGCTTTGGTCGCTTCCTCGGCTGCCTTGGCCGCCGGAGCGCCCGGGGTACCTGCCGCCGCCAAGGTTGCTGCTTCCGCGGTCTTAATGGTCGCGTCCGAAGTGGCCTTTGCCGACTGAAGTGCACCAGCCGCTGCGGCGAGAATGCCTCGCCAAGCCGGCTTGAAGCCGATCATGACGTTCATGCTGCCTGGACCCGGCTGAAGCACCGGCGGTAATGGGTGCACCACAGGATCCATGATTCGAGCTGCTGGACCGGTTGGCATGTGCGTGTCTCCTATCGAATGTACACTACGGGAACCTCGGGCTCGAGCACGGTTTCCTGAACCTGTATCCGGCCGCTGGTTTCAAGCTTCAGTTCCACGCGCCGCAACTCGCGACGCCGGATGACAAAGGCCACAACTGTCGCACTCGACCCGGGTGCAAGTCTCGGCTCGTGCACCACGTTCCGATACTTTGCGACGATCGCCTCTTTCGCCTGCTCTTCCTCCGGCCTCATCTTCGGAAGCCACCACGCTTCTTCGATTTTGTTTAAGATCTGCAGATCTCCCGAGTAATCGACAGTAGACTCCAAAAACGTCACCGCATATAGAACGCGATGTGGCTCGGGTGCAAGGTTCAACGCGCCTTCTGCTGCCAGCTTGAAGAAGTTCTCCGGCTGCTGGTTGAGCAGTAACGTGGTCTCGTGGTTCGCCAGCCCGACATAGTAGAGCTTTGGCCGCAGCGGAGGTCTGGTGGAGATGCGGTAAATCGCAGCCCGGCTGAAAAACGGAGTCGGCACACTCTCGACGACTGTTGAATCGGCTTCGAGTGCCTCTTTCACCGGCGATCCCAGGTGTCCCGCGCGACGGAGCAGTTGTTCTCTGGTCATGTGCTTCCTCCTAGTGCGAGTGCGGATGCTCAACGGCCGGAGCCGGTCCCGAGCCGGCGCCTGCTGCACGACGGCGCCGATCGTTCGCATCCCAGGCGTTGCCCCAGTAATCGCGATAAGACGTAGGTGGCCGTGAGTTGCCGGTAGTTACATTGCCGTCCTGATAGTCCTGCAGGATGGCGGCTTCCGCCCTGTCATGCGCTCGACGGTTCACCTCTTCTTCGCTCATCTCGGGATGATCGCGATGCAGACGTGCGCGCTCATCCTGATAGGTGCGGTCGTACGTGCCGCGGGTCATGCTGTTGTAGTGCTCGCTTCCGCCTGCATCGTTCATCTGCTGTTCAGCCTCATAGGCACGGCGCTCGCAATCGGCATCCTCGGCAAGCTCCGCGTCGATATAGTCTTGCCGGTTCATCGTGTTCGGGTTGGGTGTGCCGCCTTCGTTGCGTGCCTGCGCGTGTCCCATCTCGTGCACGAAGCCGGATGCCGGCGAGTCCGTGCGCGCAGGATCAAGGTTCACTGCGTTCGCCGTTCTGCTGTATTCGGTTCCACCCGAGTTGGTAGTCACACCGATTCGGTAACGCTCGAACACCTCCAGCGCATGCCGGCCCTGTGCTGACGTGTTCAGCGTGTTTCGCATCGCCGTGAACTGCGCGCTTTCTCCCGTCCTCGGCGGATAAACATAGTGCTGCGATCGAAGCCGTCGACCCGGACGGCGCCGGAGGCCTCCGCTCCCCCGGCTGACTCGCTCCAGGAACCCGGGCTCGCCGTTATCGGATAGTTCGGCATCAAGAGGTCCGTCGATCCAGGGGTCGCTGGTCTCGGTCCCGTAACCGCCCGAGTTAATTCGCACCATCGGTCCGTAGATCGTGATTCCCGATGGCTCAATGCTGATGAAACTTGGTCCGCACTTCAGGCCGATCTTGGTGGTCGCCTCGAAGATGATCTCGCGTGCGTTCAGCTCATTCTTCGCCGTAACAAGCGTGACTTCGTTCGCTTGCAGGTCCTGAACAACATCCAGTTTGACGGTCTGATGCACCTTCTCGTCTACAGCTTCATAACGGTTCTTCAACACGTGAACGTTATGGTCGCCATTGACCGTGTGATAGTGATCTCCGCCCGATTCTTCCGTGCGCTCGTCCTTCCATCCGACGTACGTGTGGCGATTCGCATGGTTCGTCTCGAAGTAGTTGCCATACGCACGAACATCGGCGCGCCGCTGTGACCGGATCATCACCTGCTCGGCTCCTTTCTTGTCGTCGAAGCGGAGCATGTTGAACTGATGCTGCGTTCCTTCCTTGGTGCTGCGTGTCACGATGCCGCTCTGCGTTTTGGACTCAGGCAGGCGGAACGGCGGCATGTTGTCGCTGTTGTAGACCGACCCAACGACGATCGGTGCATCCGGATTGCCCTCGAGGAAATCGACGAGCACTTCATCCCCTACGCGTGGAATCCACTGCTGTCCCCATCCCCTGCCTGCCCAGGCCTGAGCCACTCGCAGCCAGCACGAGTACTTCTTCTGCCGGTCCCATGGAAACCGCACACGCACGCGCCCGAACTTGTCGGGCCAGATCTCATCCTTCGGTGATGGTTGCTCATCGACGACGAGAGCTGTCTGCGGTCCTTGAACCAGCGGCTTCGCGGTCTTTATCGGCGGCCGGAAGACGAAGTTCGCAGGAATGCCCTCAAACCGATTCTGATAGTGCGAAGGCACGAACTCTTCAGAAACGTAGCTCGGCGACTGAATACCTTTGTGCGATACCTGCGTGATCAGAAACTGTCCGGCCGATCGATGGTCGTGATGGTTGACGATATCGACCCGATAGCCTGCACCCAGCGCCCGCACATCCGAGTGTCCGCGAGCCACTTCATATCGAGCCTCTTCGGCTTCCATGCGCAATTGGATCAGCGTGTCCCCTTCGGGTCGAACCTGATCCAAGCGGCTGGTGGTCTCGTTGAATTGATGCGAGTAGCCACCGGGGAAGTCGTAACGAGCGAGATGACTCGCAGCCTCGACCGCATGCAACGCAGGTGACTCGACTTCCAGCGGACTTCGCGGCAGTTCGAAGTGATAGTCGCGCGTGGTCCACCGCGCGCTGAGCAACTCCGTTCGTATCTCGAGCGACCGGACAATGTCCTCGACATCGGCGTTGCCGGTATGAAAATCCATGCGCAACGTTGGATAGTGCGGCAGCGGCTGATACGCGGCAACGGAATCCGTGATCACCATCACGTGCCTTTCCGGATGATGCTCGAAGTAGTAGAAGATTCCCTCAGACTCCATCAGACGGCTCAGGAAGTGGAGGTCTGTCTCGCGGTATTGACA
>DASQVJ010000755.1:0-4544 GCA_035640835.1 Bryobacteraceae bacterium | reverse complement strand
ACTCTGAATGCAACTCTGACTGTCGCGCACGCAGTTCCAGCCGTTCAAACCTGGCCGGAGGCGTACCTCGATGTTGATTTCCAGACCGATTTGATTAAAACTGCCCGAAATCATTTGACCGAGCTCCTGGAAACCAAACGGATCCCGGCAAAAGTCTGCGTCGGCGCCGGTGACATCGGCCGGTTCGTCGCAGAAGCCGCCCAGTCGCAGGATGCACACCTCGTAGTTATTGGCCGAGGAGGACACGGTTTGCTTGGCAGGCTGCGCACTCACGACTACGCGATCATCCGGCACTGCCCATGCCCTGTGCTGAGTATTTAAGCTCGAACGGCCGCCTGCTCCAACCACCGTCGCATTTCAGCTCGAGGCGCCACACCCGCTCTCTGCATCACTACCTGCCCGTTCTGAAGAACGACGAAGTTCGGGATACTCTGCACTCGATATCGATTCGCCAATCTCGGATGCCGCTCGGTATCCACCTTCAACACCACCGCGCGCCCCGCGAGTTCCTTCGCCACTCCTGCCACCTCAGGAGCCGCGACACGACAAGGGCCGCACCACGCAGCCCAAAAGTCCACGAGCACTGGCACGGGCAATTCGCTCACGATTTCATCGAACGCTGCCTCGTCTACATCCAAAGGTGTCGCCAGCGGTGGCAGCGCGGTCTTGCACGACCCGCACTTCCCCTCCGCCGCCAGAAACGGCGCGGGCACTCGATTCGTTTTCCCGCAAGCCGAACATGTCCGCAAGTTGCTATAGGCCATGACGCTCCTAAACGACGCCCTTTCCTTCCACGATGCGAACGTACCGATTCGTTGGAAGCCCCGTAAAACGATCTTTCCGCTTGCTCGGCGCCGGCCATTGAACCTCGACCCAATCCACCGCGTCCGCCTTACCGATGCCGAGAACTTCCCGTGGATCATGCGATGACAGATAACTTCCGCCACCATTCTTCAAGCGGCTTCGCGTTACTCCGCCCGCACTCCACGTAATCCGAGCCCCGATCGCATCTCGATTCGCACCGCTCGATTCCAAGCGTAATCCTATCCAATTGTTCCGAGCCTTGGAGTTGTTCTTCAATAACAACGGAGCTCCGCCATTGGTCGCGACCACAACATCCAGCAGCCCGTCATTATTGAAGTCGCCGACTGCCAGACCTCGCGCCGACAAAGGTTTCTGGAACACCGGACCAGCTTCCGAACTCACATTCCGCAACTTGCCGTTTTCCTGACGAAACAGCAGAAGCGGCATCTTGTACTTGATCTGCTCCGAGTACATCTCGATCATGTCGTCCGGATGCGCATTCGCCAGAATTAAGTCGACATTTCCGTCGTTGTCGTAGTCGAAGAACTTTAAGCCCCAGCCGCTGAGCTGCCGCGTACTCTGAGCCACTCCGTGCCGGTGCGCGACATCAATGAACGTCTCTTTGCCTGAGTTCTTATACAGCGAGTACATCTCCTGGTCGATGTTGGACACGAACAAGTCCTGCCAGCCATCTCCATCGAAGTCCGCTGCATCCACGCCCATACCCGATCGCGCCTGGCCATTCTCGCCATACGCCACCTCCGCCGGCAGCCCGATCTCTTCCCACTGCCCTTTGCCACGATTCACGAACAGAAAGTTCTGCGTCGTATCGTTTGCGACGAAGAGATCCATTAACCCATCGTTGTTGATGTCCGTCGCTACCACCCCGAGCGCCTTCCCCTTCGACGCTTCGATGGCCGTTCCAGCACTGGCCAGACGAAACGTGCCGTCGCCGTTGTTGTGAAACAACATGCTCGACGTCGGCTTGAACACTCGCGGAACGCAGTAGTAATTGCGTCCCAGCTTGTTATCGCCGCACGACGCAAACGGCCCCTTGCCGAAGTCCAGATAATTGCACAAGAACAAATCGAGCTTGCCGTCGTTGTCGTAATCGAACCACACCGCACTCGTCGGCCAATCCGACGGCAGCTTGTCCAGCCCCGCCTTCGCGGTCACGTCCGTGAAACTCCCGTTCCCATTGTTGCGGTAGAGCGCGACCCTGTTGAACCCCGTCACGAGTACGTCGGACCAACCATCGTTGTCGTAATCTCCGATCGCAACGCCCATCCCGAAGAATTCGCCGCCGAACAGCCCCGCCTTCTTCGTCACATCCGTGAACGTACCGTCGCGATTGTTCTTGTACAACGCGTTGCCGACTGCTTTTGAAGGCTGCCAGAAGGCCGATGCCCCGCTGTTTACGAAGAACAGGTCCATCCAGCCGTCGTTATCGAAATCGAAGAAAGCGCAACCCGGGCCGATCGCCTCAGGCATATATCGCTTCGGCGACATGGCGTTCTCGTGCACCCACGTGATGCCGCTCGTAGCTGTCGGGACTTCCTCAAACAATGGTGCTTCGGCGTTGCTTCCTAGCACTGGGAGAGCTCCAGCGAGCGATAGGAAGGAGCGCCGGTTCATCGCTACTGATTCCGATCCTGCCGCAACTTGGTGAGCTCAGAGAACAGCTTCCGATGCTTGGCGGCCTCCGTCGTCTGGCCGCTGCGCTCGTATGCCTTAGCGAGATACAAATGAGCTTCGGGGTTGGTGGGCACTAACTGGACCGCCGCGGACAACTCGCGAATCGCCTCCGGGAACTTCTCCTGATCCATCAGCACACGACCGTACAGAGTCCGTGCCGCAAAGTCCCCCGGAGCCAAATCCGCGGCCCTGTCAGCAAAAGACAAAGCCTTCGCGCTGTCGCCTCGCTTTAGGTATTCATTCGCGATCTGCAAGTATGCCTGCACATGACTCGGATCGCGCGCGAGCTCTTTCTCGAACTCCGCAATCGCCGCATCCGAGTGTTCCCGTAAACGCAGCCACCCCGAAAAGTAATGCACGTTCGGCCAGTCCGGATACTTCGCCAGCAACTCATCGGCCAGCTTACGAGCCTCCGATATCCCTTGCTGCCACGCGGCGAGTGCCGCACGTCCGGCAAGCCTCACAGGCTCCTTCTGTGCATCCGTCAACTCGTCCGGAAGCGCCGGTATCCTCAGCGCATTGATGCCCGCCATCTCCACGAGTCTAGGAGCATCGGGCGTTGTCTTGGCGAGAGTAACCAGCGCGGAGGCCGCGGCTTCGAACTGCCCCAATTTCCCCAGCAGCAGGACATAGTGATATTGCGCAATGCGATCGAGCTCCGTTTTCTCCGGCACCCCGAGCCGCTTGCCTTCCACAATGTGTGCCAGTGCATCCTCGTACTTCTTCACGCGGAACTCGCACAGCCCCGCAAAGACGTGAGCCGGACCATTCTTCAGGTCCAGTTGCGACACGCGATTGAACGCCTCGACACATCCGGGGAACTCATCGCGATCGTAGTAGGACAGCCCCAGATACCACCATGCTTGTGCGTTGCGCGGTTCTTTCTGCACCACCTGTTTGTACAGCGCGATTGCGTGCGGCAGGTTTCCGGCCTCACGAGCCGCATCGGCCTTTGCCATGAAATCCGTGGGCATCTGAATCAATGCTTCTTCAACTCCTTCTGCTGCACCTCGGCATTCAGTGTTCGGATAATCTCCTGCTCCCGATCGCCATCCTGCTTGCGCTTCAGCCGATAGTAAAGTGTCCCTAAAGAAATGTGACCCTCTACGAACGACGGGGCTTCTCGCGTTACCTGCTCCAATAGCTCGAGTGCTTTGGTGTTGTCGCCGGTGGCCATCGCCAGGTTCCCCAGCTGATACCGCACCGCGATCGATTGAGGCCGCATCGCAAACGCCTTTTGCAGGTACGTGGACGCCTTCTCGTAGTCCTTGTCCAACCGGTAGAGCGCTCCTAATTGCAGATTCGCATCATAATCCGCCGGATTTCGCTCGAGCTCTTTCAGAAACGCCGCTCGTGCACCCTCCGAGTCCCCATCGTTCAGCTTCGCCTGGCCATACAGCGAATAAATGCCGGGCAAATTTGGGTTGATCTCGATCGCTCGCGCCAGGTTCGCAACGGCTTTTTTGTTCTCACTTCCAGCTAGTTGGACACTGCTGAGCAGCACGAGCGCTTCAACCGATTCCCCGTCCCGCAGGATTCGGTCCAGCACCTTCTGCCCCTCGCCGATCCTCTTGTCTCGAACCAGTGCGGTTCCAAGCAGGTAGGCTGCCGCCCGATCGTATTCGCCTGTCAGGTCCATCGGATTCAGCAGCTCAATCACTCTACGATTATTCCCGAGTTGAAGGTGACAATCCGCCAGCAGAATGTTCACCTGCTGATGATTCGGAGCCGCCTTGTGCAGCGACTCGAGTTCCTGCGCAGCCTCATCGATCGCCGCTTGTTTATATAACGCAAGCGCCAGGTTGAGCCTCGTTCCAAAGTTGCTCGGGTCAACTTCCAGTGCTTTACGGTATTGCTCAACCGCTTCCTGGAATCGCCCGAGCTTCGCCAGTGCTGCTCCCAGGTTCGCACGAGCCGGCACGTGTCCAGGCACGGCCTGGAGAAACTGCTCATAGAGCGGGATCGCCTGCGCCACTTCACCCTTTTGGTGGTGTTCGATGGCTTCCCGCAAAAGTGACTTGGGATCCTGAGCAAATAAAGGAAGC
>DASQVJ010000754.1:0-7167 GCA_035640835.1 Bryobacteraceae bacterium | reverse complement strand
ATCAGCAGAACGGTGACATCGGGATTCTCGGCGAGTCGGCGCGCGATTACAGAGCCGGAAGAACCGGATCCGCAGACAATAAAATCGTAGTGCGGCTTCAGCGCAGCCGTGAGTTTTCGCTGATTGTTACGTACCCGTTCGACAAAATCGCTGTCGCCAGTATAGGGGTCGATTTCCTGATTGAGGTGTTGATTAAGAGTAGCGGTTTTCATACCCCGACATTAGCTTTCGTGTCGGGGTGCCTCTTGCTTAAGCGAACCGATTTTTGACGGAAAGCACTACGAAATGTCGCGCCGATACTGCATCGGCGTCACTCCGACAATGTCCCTGAATACACGTGAAAAGTGAGCTTGGCTTGCGAATCCGCAGGACGCCGCGATGTCGATGATTCGTAGGGACTTGTCCTTCATGAGGGATTGGGCCTTCTCGACGCGCAGTTGTAGGAAAAATTGATGAGGGGTAGACGCTGTAGCGGTCCGGAACATGCGCAGGAATTGATTCCGGCTGTAGCCGCTCTCTGCCGCGAGGGTCTTCAGATCGAGATTAGTAGCCAAATCAGCCCTCATCCGCTCAATCACACGCCGCAGCCGATGAAGGGGTAAGGCTCCTTTAGGGACCTGCCGGTTTTGCCTATTATCTCCAGAAGAGAACAGCCGTAAAGTGAGCGCGCAGGCCAAGTGATCCAAATAAAGTTGGTTCGAGGACTCTTCGGATTTCGCCGCGCTTTCCAAAAGCCTCATCAAATGAACCGCAGAATCATCATGGATGTCTGCTGGTCCCGGGAGTTGCTTGATGTCCAGTTCTCGGGCCACTTCTGCCGCAAAACCTGGATCCAGCCCAACGATGGTTAACTCCAGCTGAGAATAGGAGCGTACTGCTGGACGTACCCCATCCGTGAATAGGTTGATATTCCCCGGAGGCTTCGAATAGGGCATCCAGTGCCCATTCTGATTAGGGCGCTCGCCATAGGACGTGTGCTGTCCCGATGCAAGTTCAACCATAAGATGGGTAATACGAAACTCCTGGAACTCGCGCGGCAACAATGAGTGTTGCTCGACTACGAGGTTCTGCCATCCGAGTCCGTTGCTCGACATCGAGGGTGGAAACGAGGGGTTTATCGAAGTTTCTTCTTGTGGGTTGATTTTGGTCATCAGGATAAACTGCCCTCTCGGTGAACCACATGATCTAGGGCGAGAGCTAGATGCGAGAGCCAGATGTTAGTAGGCACCGCTCTGGGTGCCGCTCCACTTCGTCCGATAGCGTCCTCAGAGCTGCACACGCTCTAACGGGAGTCGCTGCACGCCGATGGCCATTTGTCGCACTGGTGACGCCCCCAGAGTTTCAGAGCGGATCCAGAGAGGAGACATGCACAATCCTCTTGAAGGTCTAACGCCCGTCGGTCAGGAAGGTGGGTCCTGTCCGGCAGCAATTTCAATTTTGGGGTTTTGCTCTCCAAACACCGGCATCCACGATCCCGTTGAGGGTGTAACGGCGGTTGGTCAGCCAATAAACACGCTCGTATTCATCCAGGCGGTTGCGCCAGATTGCGCCCTTCGCGGCGAGACGATACCAGCGCGCAGCTTCCACAAGGTCCTGGGGCCCGGACCAATCTCCCGTCGCATACATAACGCCGAGGGAACGTTTTGCGTTGCTGCTTCCCAGTTGGCCAGCTCGCAGGAGCTGTTGTTGGAACTCCTCACTCGTCTGCTGAGAACGCATCACATGGGTCGCCACGTACCACAAAGCATCCGGGTGATCTTTCGCACTCGCATTTTTCATGAGTGCCTCCATGCGCGTGCTTAGGGCGTCGTCATCGCAGGAGGTGCAGCAGAGGTAGTGGTACGCGAGCTGAAATTCTGCTTCCGCTTCGCCTTGCTCGATCCAGGGGTGCCAGATGCTCTCGACCGCGTCCCAGTCATCAGCATCAAGCGCCTCTTTCGTCTTGGTCAACAACTCCTGGCGAGCAGTCTCATCCATAGGGCGATTCTACCGGGGGTGGTGAACCAGCGCCGCCCGAAAGGCTGTGGAGTTGGCCCCGCGGCGCCACTTCTCTCGATGTAGCCAGCAACGTATCGCAAGACGTGTTCAGGCCGAGAAACCGCCAACCTTCGCCAAGGCTTCGGCTGGCAAGCAGCGTGAAGGCCGCCCACCTTCAGAGTTTCAGCCGGTCGCCATCTTGGCGGGAGTCAACAGACGAACCTTGCCGCTCACCGATTCAGCGTGCTCTTCGAGCATCTCGAGACCCTTGGCCGTTAGCGTGAATTTTCCGTTATCGGTGCGCTGGATTCTTCCCGTCTCGCGCAGGTACCAGAGGCTCAATTCCAAGTGCTCGCGTGGACACCCGAGCATCTCTTCCACCTCGAACACGGACATGTAGGGAGTCGCCGGAGCCTCCATCCTCTTGCTGCACAATAAGGACAGGATTCCGATCCTCTTGCGGCGCTCGCTGTCGAGGCCATGCATGCTGCTGGCGCCCTCGAAGATGCGCCACTTGATGCCCGAAAACATGCGATGCTCGACGTCGTACGCGGCGCGGCTCTCGGGGTCGCTCAACACTCGATAAGCTTCCAACACGTCGTTAAACAACTCGACATCGCCGGTCTCGGGGTTGTCAGGATGGTAGTGCTGTGCCAGCAGGCGATACACGCGCTGGATGGTCTCGGGTAGCGCGTTCGTACTGATCTGCAGCGTCTCGTAGTAGTCCTGAAAATCTGAGCGACGAGTTGTCTGGTAACTCTGCATCTCGGGCTCCCCTTGAGAGCACTGCCAAATTATGGCGTCACAGTTGCCGACAAGGCAATAAAGTATAAGTACTGGAAGTCTAGCTAAGGGGTCCTGGGCAGCGGATTATGACTAGGGGTTAGGTTCTAAGGTGCAGAGCAAACTTATTCAAGGTGCGCCACCTTGTACTGGCCGATTTGATTTATTGGTGACCTTTTGAGGCTCTGATTGCCCCCAAACGGCCCGCTTCTCTACCGAATCCCTCCAGCCAGCACGGGCGGGCCGCTCAAGATCACCCGCCTACATGAAAAAACCGGATCGGGCCGGAGTCAGTCAGATACACAAAGACAGTTGGAATATTTGGATGCGAGTGTAGTTTACTGTCCCGCCCGGCCGATATATGACACGTGAGACGCGAACGAAGTCATTTTCCAGGACTTTTTTGGTGCTTCTGAGGAACCGCCGCGTATGGGCTCTACGCCTGCGCGATCAAGCCAAAGACTACTGCCAGTCCGGCCGATGAGAAAGGAAAACGCATGATACTGGAACGTCAGAATAGCGAGTACGCGGCACGCGATGAGGACGGAGGTTCTAGTGCACTACCCCAGGGTGGAACCACGATCACCCCTCTCGGTCGCCCAATTCACCGTCACGAAACCAGGATATGTGCGTGCAACAAAGGAAACATAACCGCATCGCAGAGTGGCGCGCTTACAATAAGCTGCTGCTTTGAATGACAGTTGAATTCTTAGCAATAGCGATCGAGGAACAGAGTTTTTGTACGACACGGGTCGAAGCACGAGCACGCAAACCGTTTTCGGGCGCTACCGGCTGATCCGCCTGCTGGCGCAGGGCGGCATGGGTGTGGTCTACCTCGCCGAGCGAGCCGATATCGCGCTCGCGAAGCTCTATGCCATCAAGTTCCTCGGGGCTGCGGCGCACCGCCCTGAACTCATCAGTCGCTTTCAGGCGGAGTGGCAGAACCTCGCCGCGCTGAACCATCCGAACATCGTGAGCATCGCCGACGCGGGCATCACGGACGACGGTGTTCCATACATGGTGATGGAATACGTCGAGGGCCTCCAGATCGACGTGTTCGCCGCGGCCCGGCGCCTCGACGAACACGAAAAGCTTCGAACCTTCCTCGACGTTTGTGCAGCCGTGCAGCATGCACACTCGCACATGGTGCTCCACTGCGATTTGAAACCGGCAAACATCCTGGTCACACATGAAGGCCAGGTGAAGCTTCTGGACTTCGGCATCGCTCGCACGATCTCGCCGCAGGACAGCTGGTCGAACAGCCAGAACTATGAGATGACTGTCGAGTTCGCAAGCCCGGAGCAGCTTGAGTCCGAACCGTTGACCGTTTCAACCGATGTCTACTCGCTCGGAGTCGTGCTCCATCAACTGCTCACCGGACGCACACCGTACCGGATCGAGAGTGACGCTCCGGGCGAGATCATTCAGCGGATATGCCGCGATGAGCCGACCGTACTCGTGAAGGGCGACATCGGACACGCCATCCGGAAAGCATTGGCAAAGCAACCACGCGATCGCTATTCGTCTGTGGAACAGTTTGCGGCGGATCTTCGAAACTGTGAGCAGAGGCGACCTGTTTCGGCTCACCCGAAGTCTCTGGTTTATGTGCCAACCCTCTTCATGCGGCGTAATCAGGCAGCGACGTTCCTCACCATCGCCCTGTTGACGGCGCTGGTCGCAGGGATCATCGGGATCTGGCGGCAAGGTCAGATCGCCCAGCGACGGTTTAACGACGTCCGTAAATTGGCCAACACGATGGTTTTCGAGATACACGATTCCATGCGTGACCTGCCTGGTGCGACCGCAACCCGCCGTCTGCTGGTGAAACGCGCCCTCGAGTATCTCGACAAGCTGGCCACCGAAGTCGGAAACGACAAGTCGCTTCAGGCCGAGCTCGCCGCAGCTTACCTTCGCATCGGCGACGTGCAAGGGAATCCATACGAAGCCAATATCGGCGACCTCGCAGGTGCGCGCATCAGCTACGAAAGGTCCGTCGAGCTCACACCGGAGAAGGACCGGCATCATGTTTACCGGCGATTCGCCGAACTGCTGCCGGTGCTTGGGAAGCCCAGCGAAGCAGTGAACTTCGGACGAATGTCCGTTCGGCTTTATGAGGCCGCTCTCAAGCGCAACCCATCTGATACCGAACTTCGATACGGCGCGACCCAAGCCTACGAGGTTCTCGGCGACACTCTGGGCAATCCGGGCCTGGTCAACTTAGGAGATCGTGAGGGTGCGAGGGCTGCCTACGGGCGTGCAGCGGAGCTCGCGGAACAAGCGATCCGCCTGGATTCATCGCTCCGCGCGCGCCGTGGATCCGCCATCCTGCGCGTGAAGATGGCGGACCTGCTGAGCTCAGCGGGCGATACCGGTTCGGCCTCGGTCAAGTACAGCGAGGCGGTGGAAATGCTCGAGAAGTGTGCCGAAACGAACCCAAATGACAGCCGTACACAGCGCGCCCTCGCCTCGGCGCTGGCAAAACGAGGTATGCTCCGGGCACTCGCCGACTTCCCGGCGGCAATGGCAGACCTGAGACGGTCGGACGAAATCAGTCGAGCGCAGCTGAACGCCGATCCCAACAATGACCAGGCACGAATGGACGTGGCCGTGACTGCTCGCCGCATCGGTGACCTGCTCTGGGACCAGAAGGATCGCTCCGGTGCGATCGCTTCCTATGTGGAGGCGGTTAAGGAGCTCGAGACGCTGGCAAAAGCCGCTCCAGACAACCGAATGAAACAGTTTCGGTACGGAAGTATACTTGTCAACCTAGGCCAAACGTTTGGCGAGATGGGGCAGCCGGAGCAGGCAGCCCGGGAAACCCGGAGGGGATTAGCGATACTAAAGGATGTGGCAAGCCAGCGAGGGGTTACGACTACTGAGCTAGCCGCATATGCCACTTTTCTGTTGGAGTGTGAGCCTTCGGCCCTCCGTAACCCGGCCGAAGCCGTCGATTATGCGAGGAGAGCGGTGGTGGCCGCAGGTTCGGGCGATGCGAGTCTTCTGCACCTGCTTGCGCGAGCCGAGGCGTCCAATTCACGAGTAGTGGAGGCGATAGCGAGCGAGGAGAAGGCGTTGCAACTGTGCGGAACTGCTAGGATTTGCGGGGAGATCCGAGCAACTCTGGCAGAACTTCGTACACGTTAGACGTAGTACAATCCATGTCAGCTTTGGTACCAGAAGATCTCTCGGCCTCCGGACCGGGACCGCTCAGGATCGGCGAAGTCTTCGCTGATCGCTATGAGGTGCTGCAGCACCTTGGAACCGGCGGAACGAGTTCGGTGTTCCAAGTCCGTGATCGGCTAGTCGGCGAGATGATCGCTTTGAAGATCATACACTCGCACGCGGCTGCGAATCCAAAGCTACTTGAAAACTTCAAGCGCGAGCTTTCGGTTGCTCGAAAGTTGCTTCACCGCAACGTCGTCCGCATCTTTGACATTGGCGAGCACCAGGGCACCTTTTATATCTCGATGGAGTATGTGGAGGGGCGCTCTCTCGCCGATCTCCTGAAGGAACGTGGCCGGCTCACCGTTCAACAATTTTTTGCCATCTTTGAACAGTTTTGTGACGCGCTTGGCTACGTGCATAGCCAGAACGTGATTCACCGGGACATCAAGCCGCACAATGTGATGGCTCATAAAGACGGCACCCTGAAGTTGATGGACTTCGGCGTAGCCCGTGATGCGAGCTCGCTTCCGACCATGGGGATTGTGCTCGGCACGCCCTCCTATATGGCGCCGGAACAGATGATGGGCAAGCCGCTCACCCAGGCCGTCGACATCTTTGCGTCGGGCGCGATGTTCTATGAAATGCTGACAGGACGAAAGCCGTTTCAGGGTCTCAGTTTGGCTCAGCGCGTGGTGGCTCCTGCTCCCGATTTTCCGCCGGATACTACCGACGTACCGCTCGGCGTGCAGGACGCGATCCGGCAGTGCCTCGAGCCTGATCCGCAAAAGCGCTTTGCCACCGTCGAGGCGATGGTCTCGGCATTTCGGGCCGGGGTTGCGTCCCCAATCCCGCGTCGCGATCAGAATCTCACCAACCTGCTGGCGGACAGTCCTGGAGATCCGGCAAAGGTCGTCGCGATCTTTGTCCGTGTGTTGAAGAAGTTGGCGGAGATCCACGATCGCGGCCTGCACCATCCCGAGCTGGCGCCTCGGCGCATCCATATAACACCTGACGGGCGGATCGAAATCCGAACGTCAGCGACTCCGACGCCGCACGAGAGCATGGCCATTCGCGAGCCGAAGTACTCGCCTCCTGATCTGTTTCAGGTGAACGATGCGGGGGCTCATGCGAGTGCCGACCTGTACGCGATCGGGTTCATGCTCTACGAGATCCTGGTGGGGCGAAAGCTGTTCCAGGAGCAGTTTGGGCCCATCGAGGAAATCGGGGGAGAGATCGGCTGGC
>DASQVJ010000753.1:0-5986 GCA_035640835.1 Bryobacteraceae bacterium | reverse complement strand
AAGCTCGAGCGGTACCTCGCCGATCTCGTCGAGAAATATGGTGCCACGATGTGCCAGCTCAAAGCGGCCGACGCGCTGAGCGATGGCGCCAGTGAACGCTCCACGCTCATGCCCGAACAACTCGCTCTCGAGAAGACCTGTTGGGATCGCGGCGCAATTGAGCTTCACGAAGGCGCCCGACTTGCGGGAGCTGAGATTATGGACGGCGCGCGCGATCAGTTCCTTGCCCGAACCGGTTTCCCCATAAATAAGAACTGTGGAATCGGTCGGAGCGACCGTTTCAATCTGCTCCAGGACCTTGCGTAGACCTTCGCTCCTGCCGACGATCTCGTCGAAGTTCAACTCGCTTCGAATCTCGTCTTCGAGGTACACCTTTTCCTGTGTCAGCTTGTTCTTTTGATCCGAAAGCTCCTCAAAAGCGCGTGCATTTTCAATCGCAATCGCCACCTGATGGGCAACTTGCGTGAGAAACGAGAGGTCGTCTTTGCAGAACGCACCCGCCCGGTACGTGCCCAGCGACAGCACTCCAACTGTACCCGCGCGGCCTTTCAACGGTACGTGGACGAGGGATCTGATGTCATCCAAGCGGGGCGTTTCGCGCCGGATCTCGTCCTGCGACAGCACCATGGCCTCTTCGCTGCGGAACACCGCCGAGATCTTGTCGTCGGCCGGTGGCTCAAAGTCTTCCTCGATTTGAATCGCGGCATCGGGAATGTCCATGGCATAGATTCGAAGCTTCCCGTCCCCGAGACTCGGGATTGCCACCCCAACTCCATCGCACTGCATGACACGGCGAATCTGCGCAGAGATTTCGCGCATGACCTCCCGGAGATCGAGATTGGATACCACCCGATTGGTCAGATCGAGCAGCAGTTGAAGGCGCTCCTGCGCTTCCTGCGAGGCGCGGAAGTTGAGCGCATCATCCGTCGCGAGTGCAATCTGATCGGCAACGAGTCCGAAGAAGCGCACGTCCTCGGGAGAATAGGCGTCAGGTCGGGCGCTCGCAATGAGGATGCTGCCGAGGCGCCGATGCGCTGTAGTTAGCGGAAACGCGCAGACTGATTGCAGGCCAGTCTCATGCATCACTCGCATGGAGGCCGGGAATCGGGTCTCACCGTCGATGCTGCCGAGAATCACTGGCTGCTGCTCGCGGTACACCCAGGCTTCCAAAGTGTGGTCGCGTTCCTCTTCCGAAGGACCCAGCACGTGCTCATAGAAAGGGCGGAGATGGCAGTTGACCTTGTTCGCCGATTGGTCAAACTGCACGATGGCGTCGAATTGTATGACCTTGCCGAGTTCGTAAAGCAGAATCTCAAACAGGTGCTGAGGATCCTGACTAGAGCGGATGACGTTTGCGATCCGGATTATGGCTTCGTAGCGTTCGGCTGTGGACTCTCTTATGTCGGCAACCAAGCCCACTGACATTCAAACCCTCCCTACTAGTTTTTTGTTAAACCGGCCGAGACTGCGCTAAAAGGTGTAATCCACATACACGAACGGGTAACCATAATCCCTGCCGGGTGTAACGGCCTTGAGGTACCCCCCGGCGAAGATTCGGGCATACCCAAGGCCGGCCTCAATTTTCTTGTCCAAGTGATAGGTGCCGATCAGGTCCAGTTCCTGCGCGACGTGCCCCGCGCGGGCAGCCGGGGCCGCTGGCAGTAATGGCGTTCCGCTGTTCGAAAACAGTCCATCGTGCGTCGTCGCCAGCCAGAAGTTCATATAGGCCTCTCTCAATGTGAACTTACGCCTTGTGCCGAACCTCTCTTCGATGCCAACGCGTATGTGTTTAATGTTTCGCTTGCCGATCTGGTCCGCAAAGCCGAGTTTGTCGTGCTCCGAAGGATAGATCATGTCGTAGGTGCCCCAGGTATTACCATTCGGATTCTTTGTGCCAGTAGCGTAGTTGCTTTCGAAATAAAGTCGCGGCGTGGTCGGTACGCTGTGCAGCGTCTTCCCGACGCTCCAATATCCGGCCCAGGCAGAAAGGGAACGGCTGCCGACTGAACCCGTTTGCCGCTGCATTTCGACGTTGTAGTCGAACGCTCTTGGTAGCGAGCCCGCAAGCCGAACTCCGAGCGTGACCTCGCTGAGATTGCCCGGAAAAGCACTGGCCGTCAGAATCCGATTGTTCGGGGCAACTCGCCACAATACGTAAGGCTCAAACGTGGCGTTGGGGACGAGGTCCTTCAGGCTGCCATAGACGCCGTAGAGATTGTTTCCCTGCTCGTGGTGATTGAATACGCCGGTGCGTTGTATGACAACGGAAGAAGCAAAGATGCTGACTTTGGAGTTTGCGTGGTGCAGGTCCAGAAGCACAGCATCGAAGCTTCTGGCCGTGTTGGTCCAGTTCGAGGGTCCGATTACCCGAGCGTCGCCGAACTCGAGAACCTGCCGCCCAATCTTGAGATTGGCCCAACCACCGTTGTTCGGGGTTCCAAACTCTACATAGCCCTGCCACAGTTGCCAAGTGTCCTCGAAGGACGGTGTCCTGGCTACGAATCCGTTACCGAAGAGGAGGCGGGCATCCTGCAATTCGGCAACAGCTCTAAACCATTTCACGGGTTGGATGGTTGAGCTCAGGCGAAAACGGTTTAGCAGGTATAGATCCTTGTTCGTTCCCCATTTGATGTTGTATTCACCTTCGACTCGCGCTCGATATTCGCCACCAAACTGAAGCCAGCCAGGCAAGGTCTTGTCCAAAAGTTCGACGGGAAATAACCGCGGGTCGTGATTGTCAGCGGCCTTGTTTTGGCTCGTTGTCTGAGCTTGGCCGTTTGGGTCATAGCTCGTCGTCTGTGCAGCAGCATGACTGGCAATTAAAAGCTCGGTCAACAAGAGTGTCGTGTAAAGCCGCATCGCGAACCAGGCGCATCGCTGCCTTGGCGTGGTGGTTGGTGCAATCGGCGCACCAAAATGTTGCTCCGGCATATCGCCGCACAGCCTGGCCATAAGCTCAGGGCAAGAAGGGGAATCTAGGATCCGATGTGACCGATCAGGCGTCCAGCCACTCCCGTTGAACGCCTGCTTTTTTCGCACACTGCCAAACTCTGTTGCTTCTCACGCTTGTCCGGGAGCGCTCGGCGCTAGAATCAAGTCAAGAGGGCAAACCCCTCTCTTATTGCAATCGGAGCAGGGAAGCTATGGATTTTTCGCTAGCAGCTTTGTCTGTTGCAAGCGTAAGTGCCACCTTTTCCTCACGATTGTGCTCGCAGGCGAGCGCGCGTCTCTTTCCGTCACATGGGTCGATGTTGTTCAATCACGTCGATCGTTCCGCAGGTCGTAAAGCCCTGAGCCTCGCGAGGCGGGGCAGGTCACGTCCGCAAATTGGCGAGAGAATTGGAGGTGTCTATGGGAACGAACGGTTCGGTAGAGTGTGCCGGGTGCCCCATCGGCCGCGAGCGTCACATCTGTGCCTTCTTCAACAGCAGTGACGAGGAGCACAGGGTTCTCGGGTCCTTCATCAAAGAAGGCCTTGACCGCGGCGAGAAAGCTTTCCACATCGTAGACCCCGAGTTACGGGACGAGCACTTGAAACGGCTCGGCGAAGCAGGTACCGACGTGCAGCAGGCGATCGAGCGCGGTCAGTTGGAAGTACGATCGTGGCAGCTAGCATACTCGCACGGGAATCACTTCGACCAGGACGCGATGTTGGCGCTGATCGAGGAGGTGCTCCAGTCCGGCCCAACGACCGGCTATCCGCTGACCAGGCTGCTATCGCATATGGAATGGGCGCTGCTCGACAAGTCGGGCATCGATAACCTCTTGGAATTCGAAACACGCCTCAACTACATGCTTCCCAAATACGACGATCCAGTCGTGTGCACGTACGATCTCTCGAAATTCAGCGCTAGCCTGGTAGTGGACATCATGCGGACACACCCGGTCGTCATCATCGGGGGAGTGCTGCAGGAGAACCCGTTCTTCGTTGCTCCCGACCAGTTCCTCCTTGAACTGCGTGAGCGACGGCCCACTCGCACGAGCACCGGCCCGCCGAGTTAACCGCCGCTATGGATTCAAACGCTGAGGTCCTCCGGCTACGAAGAGCGCTCAGGGAAGTTGTGGCGCTTTCCACGATCCCCGCGGCGTGGACTGGTCGAGAACCGGCCGACATAGCCATAGGCCTCGCCGACGTGCTGGTAGCGTCGCTACACCTCGATTTCGCTTTTGTGCGTTTATGCGATCCGAGCGGAGGCCGGGCAGCGGAGGTAACGCGCGGAAACGGAGCGAACCCCTTTCTGGAATGGCTGGAGCATCGCCTTGCGGTGATTGGCCAGTTCTCTCGGAAGGAAATCGTTCTCGACCTCGGCGGCGAAGAGCCATACCGGGGTATTGTCATTCCCATCGGTATCAATGGCGAGGCCGGCCTGGCTGCTGTGGCATGCAATCGCGCCGACTTTCCGAGCGAGATTGACCAGCTGGTGCTTTCCGTCGCTACGAATCACGCCGCAACAGCATTCCGGAACGCGCGCCTCATTCGTGAGCGGCGGGAGGCAGAAGAAGCACTCCGTGAGAAGGAGGAACTGAACACACGTATTCTGGAGAGCACCCAGGATTGCATTAAGGTGCTGGATACCGGAGGGGAACTCCTGTACATGAGCCCAGGTGGACTGCGCATGTTCGAGGTCGACGATCCTCGCGACGTGCTGGGACAAAATTGGGTCGCGTTGTGGCAAGGTGAAGATCGGAAGCGCGCCACGGAAGCGGTCGAAAACGCGCGCCGAGGACATGTCGCCACCTTCCAAGGTCATCGTTCCACTCTCAGGGGAACATCAAAGTGGTGGGACGTCGTTGTGGGACCCATCCGCGGGCGGTCGGGCGTTGTCGAGCGGATCCTAGCTGTCTCGCGCGACATCACTGCATTCAGAGAGGCTGAAAGAGCCGTGCGCGACAGTGAGGAGCGATGGCGGACCCTGACCCGCACACTGCCGCAACTGGTCTGGGCCGCAACTCCCGATGGCGAGATCGAGTATGTCGGCCCTCAGCTCGTGGAATACAGCGGCGTGCCGGAGAGCGACGTTCTCGGTTGGGACTGGCTGAAGCTGCTGCACCCGGATGACTGCGAAACCACGAGACGTGTCTGGATGGATGCGGTAGCGGAGCGCAGGATTTATGACCTGGAGTTTCGAATCCGCCGGCACGACGGAGTGTATGGCTGGTTTGAGACTCGCGGCGCACCCGTGCGCGACAGCGCAGGAAAGATTGTCAAATGGTTCGGGACCTGCACGGACATCACTGACCGAAAGCGAATCGAGGTGGCGATGCGCGAGAGCGAGGAACTCTTCCGCGGCGCTTTCGAAAACGCAGCCGTTGGAATGGTCCACACCACTATGGATGGGATCTTCCTGCACGTCAATGACAAATTCTGCAATATCACCGGCTATGGGCGGGAGGAACTCGTGGGCCGCCGCGCCCATGAGATTACGCACCCCGAGGACGTAGCCAGGGAACAGGAGATTAAGCGCCGGATCGCCGCGATAGAACTCACCACGGATAGTTGGGAAAAACGTTATGTCCGTAAAGATGGCTCGATTGTATTCGCGAACGTCACGGCTTCGGTCCTCCGTGACAGTTCCGGGGAGCCGCTGCACCTCATCGGTATCGTTGAGGATATTTCGGCCCGGAAGCGAGCCGAAAAGGCGCTGTATGAGCGCACCGCCCAACTCGCGTATGTGAATCAGCAACTGGCCCAGAGCAACGAGCAACTAGCGAGGGCCAGCCGGCTGAAGAGCGAATTCCTTTCCCGGATGAGCCATGAGCTCCGCACCCCGATAAACGCCATACTCGGCTTTTCGGACGTGCTGGCGGAGCAAACCGAGGGCCCGCTCGGGGAAACTTATACGAGCTACGTAGAGCACATCCGCGATGGCGCTGCGCACCTCCTGACATTGATCAATGAGCTGCTGGATCTGTCGAAAATCGAAGCTGGCCGCGTCGAGCTGTCTTGCACCGAAATCAATGTCGCGGACGGTCTTGCCGAAGTGTT
>DASQVJ010000752.1:0-3950 GCA_035640835.1 Bryobacteraceae bacterium | reverse complement strand
TAAACACCTATGTCACACCCGTTTACACGGTTGACGCGGCCCTGGTCGTGATCGCCGATGCGCTTGACCGGCTCATAGAGTCCCTCCGCGAGAAGGGGTTCAGAATCGAGCAGCAGGCACACTCCAACTACGCCCAAGGGGACCAGAGCGACCTTCGAATTCAGTTCACCACTGACGATCGATACCAGGCGTTCTTGAGCCGAGCAATTCCGGCGGAGGTGCTCGGCCGCACCGTGAAGGTCGCGGCGCTCGAGGATCTGGTTCAAGGCAAGCTTTGGGCCTACGGTGATCCGCAACGCAGACTCAGCAAGCGTAAGAAGGACGAGTTGGATTTAATTCGACTCGCGGAAGCTTACCCCCATCTGAAATCCTTGTATCCGCTTCCGCTTCAAGAAATGATCGAACGCGGATAGCTAGTCGCCCTTCGCCTTCCGCTTCCCCGTCATCCAGTAACGAGGCCCGGGCCCGAGGCGCTGGGCGCGATCCTCAGGATTGGCAAATTGGCATTCCTGCAATGACAGGCAGCCACAACCGATGCATTTCGTAAGACCCTCGCGGAGCGTTTGCAGCTCGGCGATTTTCTCATCGATGCGCCTGGTCCAACTGCCGGATAACTTGGCCCAATCGGCTCGTTCGGGGACTCGATTCGCTGGCAGCTTCGCGAGTTCGACGCCGACTTCTTCGAGAGTCAGCCCCATTCTCTGCGCAAACACGATGAATGCGATTCGGCGGAGGACGGCGCGCGGGTAGCGTCGATGACCCGAACCGGCACGCTCCGACTGAATCAATCCGCGCTCCTCATAGAAGCGAAGTGCTGACGCCGCCACACCACTACGCCGCGCCACTTCGGAGATGGTCAGCAATCCGGTCACGAGCTAACGTTGATCCTTCTTGACTTCAAGTGTACTTGAACTTGTACGTTCATTCTTAGGATGACCAACCCGGAAACTTCAACTCATAACCCGTTCGCGGGATTGCGTATCGTCATCACTGGTGGCACATCCGGTTTAGGACTCGCGTTAGTTCGTGAGCTCCTGAATCGCTCGGCCAACGTCGCCTTTGTCGCCCGCGGGCGCGAAGGCGTGGAACGTGTTCTTCAGCAACATCCGGCAGCGCATGGCGTCGTCGGAGATGTCTCCAGGAAGGAGGACATTCATCCCATCACGATCCAACTCGTCGGCGCGCTTGGAGGTGTCGACGTCCTCATCAACAACGCCGGCGATCTCGGACCAACTCCCCTCGCGCTCCTGGCGGACACCGAGTGTGAGGACTTCGAGCGTGCGCTCCAGACGAACGTTCTTGGCCCTTTTCGACTCACCAAGTCACTGCTCGGTTCTCTCTCCAAGTCGGCCCGAGAGGGACGTGGCGCAGTGGTCGTGAACATCTCGACTGACGCAGCTCTGAATGCTTACGCCGGCTGGGGCGCTTACGGCGCGAGCAAGGCAGCCCTGCGCCACATGACGCAGATCTGGCGTGAGGAGGCCGATGCAAGTCGAATCAGCTTCCTCTCGATCGATCCCGGAGAAATGGACACGCCAATGCACGCGGCCGCCTTGCCCGACGCCGACCGATCACAACTGAAGAGCCCGGCCACGGCGGCCAACGAGGTAGCAGACGCAATCGCCGGCGCACTGAAGCAGATTGCCAGTACGCGCCAGGCTGCCCTGGAGCCGATCCGATGAACGCCGCCACGGCCGCAGTCCATCGTCCTCCGAGCGCGAAGTTGCTGGTGGTCGACAAGCATGGCTCCGTGCAGCACTGGGCTCGAAGCGACTTTCCCGGATTGCTTCGGGCCGGCGATCTGGTGATCGCCAATGATGCCGCGACTTTGCCTGCAAGCCTGGAAGGTGTGCACGAGCGAACCGGCGAGCCGATCGAGGTGCGGTTAGCCGGGCGCGACTCGGTGACCCTCGACGAGATCACTCAGTTCACCGCTGTGGTGTTCGGTGCCGGCGATTTCTACATCAGGACAGAGGACAGACCGCTTCCGCCCGCGCTGCGTGTTGGCGATCGTCTCGCGTTGGGTCCGCTGGTTGCGCGCGTGAAACGAGTGCTCGGACATCCGCGCCTCGTGCTGCTGCAGCTTCTTGCGACACCGGCTGAGATCTGGGAAGGACTGGCTCGGCATGGACGTCCCATTCAGTACTCGCACCTCAAGGATCGGCTCGCAATCTGGGACACCTGGACATCGATCGCAGGACCACCGGTTGCATTCGAGGCTCCTTCTGCCGGGTTCATGCTCGATTGGACGATCATCAGCTCGCTCCAGCGCGGAGGCATACGATTCGAGACACTGACTCATGCCGCGGGCATCTCGTCTACCGGCGACGCTTCACTCGATGCGCTGTTGCCATTCCCGGAACCCTACCGCATCCCCGCACCAACGGTCAAAGCGCTCGAGCATGCGAGAGCCGAAGGTGGACGCGTGATTGCGATCGGCACAACCGTGGTTCGAGCTCTCGAGCACGCCGCGAGAGACGGCTGGATCCGCGAGGGTGAGGGGCTGGCCACGCAACGAATCGGCCCATCCACCGCGCTACGTGTCGTCGACGCAATCCTGTCAGGAGTTCACGAGCCAGGCACCAGCCACTACGAGTTGCTGCGAGCCTTCGTCCCTGACGAGACTCTGCGTCGCGCAGATCACGAGCTGGAAGCGCACGGCTACTTGACCCACGAGTTTGGGGACTCCGTTTACCTCGAACGAAGCCGTGTCGCAACGCGCGACGAGGTCGGTCTCGAAGACGCTCGAAAGGTCGCCTGATTGCGCGTCAGAACCGCCGCGTAGCAGGCAGCTTGCGGAACCACCAAAGACCCTGCGGTGCGCTTTTCCAGTTGCGATCCACGACGTTCGTCTCCTTGTAGCCACCGTACGTGAACTCGTACACTCGACCCATCTTGACCAGCACTACGTGCCCCGCGCTGAACGCGATGTGCTGGTCGATGTACGAGGCCAGTTTGCCGCTTTTTCCCTCGGCGACGATGGTATCGTGCGTCACCTGCTCGAGCCCACACTGGGTCGCGCCAAGCGCCTCTGCTACCGCCTTTCCATATTTGCCGGACATATTGATTCTTAGATCAAAGAGCGCCATCGGGAAGGTTGTACAATCGAAGCCGCGCTTCTCATAATCGGTCTCAAGCATCCCGCCGAAAGCCAGGTATCTGCGACCGTTCATGGATTCCGTGAGCACCCGGCCGTACCCGTTTCCCGGGTAGGTGAGTGGCACCTCGGGACTCGCGAAGGACGAAAGATTAACGGGATCGAGCATCGGCTCAACCGGCGCGTGCAAACCTTGCTGATTGGAGTGTGCAACCTGTGTGCCGTTGGCTTCAGCGGTGATCCAAACCGGCACGGTTTGCGCAAACAGACCCTGTTCGTACAGCAACGACAAGAGCGTCGCAAGATGTTCCCGCTTGAATCCGCCCGTCACTTCCATGCGGGCATTACTCGAACCTACGTTCAGGAAGACCCGTTGGTTTGTAGCCGAGCCGCTCCAGCGAATGTAGTAGCCGGTGCCGATATTGACGGAATTCCTGGTGATCGCGCTTAACGCGAGGGTTTGTTTGCTCGACACCGGTGCAGGTGCAGGTGGCCGCGCACCATAGGTTCGGTTGCTTATAGGGGAATAGTTACTCACGATGACGATCTCCTAACGTCGCGATTTCAATCAGTTCAAGCGAGAGGAGCCCGCCAAATCACGCGGCAGGTCACCGTGAGTTTCCGGAGGAGTTGTTGATTGGTCGGGGCGGCGTGATTCGAACACGCGACCCCCTGCGCCCAAGGCAGGTGCGCTACCAGACTGCGCTACGCCCCGACTCTCAATGGAAGAAACGGCGGCCGTTGAGCCGCCTCCACTCAATCGTAACATTAGCGCCCTTGGCTGAACGGCGAGGTCGTCTGCGGCGGGCGTAGGTAGATGATGAGCACGCGACCGTCCGACACAAACTCCTCA
>DASQVJ010000751.1:0-2711 GCA_035640835.1 Bryobacteraceae bacterium | reverse complement strand
TGTGCCGAGATTGCGAAGCCCTGCCCGGCTATAACTGCTGCCCGCACCCCTTCTGCGGCGCTGAGCGTCAACCGTCTCTGAATACGTACCGAGGTTTCCGAAGTTCCACGACGGAAGCGCCATTCTTCGCCGCCAGAGCTTTGGTCATACACAATAGCGTCGTGCCCAACCAGCTCCGCAGGAGTATTTGGAACGCCTCTTCGAGCGAGATACTTAGGACTCGCCACAACCAACCGCTCTGCTTGCGTCAACTTGCGCACCACGAGCGTGGAATCCGCTAAAGTGCCCCAACAGAGAGCTACATCAATATTCTCCGCGACGAGATCAATCGTACGATCTTCCATTACCAGTTCTAGTTTTAGTTTTGGATGAGTATCGAGAAATGCGCCGAGCGTGGGAACTAAATGCATCCGCGCAAATGTAACTGGTGCACAAATCCGTAGTCGTCCCTCGAGGCCGGCGCCGACGCCCCTGGCTACAGCCTCCGCCTGGTCTGCCTCTGTGAGCGTGCGAAGGGCACGTTCATAGAAGGCTATGCCTGCTTCCGTTGGAGACAGCCGGCGAGTCGATCGAACCAAAAGACGTGCACTCAGCCTGTCTTCTAATCCTGCGACCGTCTTGGAAATTGCTGGCTGGCCAATCTTGAAATCACGCGCAGCGGCAGAGAACGATCCGGTCTCCACCACTCTCACAAACATCTCCATTTCGCGCAGTCGACACATATGCCACCTTTTAGGACCTTCTGTCATTCCGATCGCTTCTCTCGATCCACCCACTCACGTATATAAGCGCGACAGTTTCTAAGTTCGATGCCGCTGATTTCGCTGAGAGCAAGAAAAGCTACCGCTTCCCGATCCACGAGGGCGAGTTCCTCGAGATCGACAACGACTCTGCCATTCTGCGGCACAAGCACCTCTCTGAGCGTGTCCACATTTTCCGCGCGCATTCGGCCACTCACGCGCAAGATCACAACTTCTTGTCCACTGATAAAACGGTCGATTCTGAAGCTCATGTAGAGTTACCGTCAGTTTGTATTCCCGAGATTCCCGCATGGCCCCCGGAAGCCCTGCTACGTGACCTGTTGCGTATCGATCCAGGTCTTCATGTGTACTAAGCGGCAGCCATATCGCGTTTCCGAACGTCCGATTCGTCTGCCTCGCTGTGAATCTGTCCCGTTGCCATCAAATTGGATTCATGGCTGTGCTGAAATTCGGCGCAGTGGATTTTAGTAATCGCGCGTGGATTGCCGATGAGCGCTTCCGCAGTCCTGACGATATGGTGAATTGGTTCGTCCTGTCCAATGACGAGGTGACGCAGCTTGTTCTCCAGATTCTCAGCCTGCTTTCTCGTCCTGGTGGGTCGAGTAGTGTGAGCGTCGGCATTTTACATCTTCTTTCCGGCGGCGGCTACCTGGTGCTAGTCTGCCGTCGGCGTTCGACTCTTACGAGCAAACCACCAGCCATTCGTAATTTAGTGAAACGAAAGAAAGCTGTCTGCAACGGTCGCCGCCACGATGGCGAATTCGGCCAATTTGGCCAAATTGGCCAATTCTGGCAAGCTAATCAGCCGAACCTGAATTGGCTCTTGCTAATTTTTAGAGCTTTAATTCTGTTCTCAAGAGTTCTTGCTGGGATTTTAAGCTTGGCTGCTGCGCCTGATGGCCCGGAGACCCGGCCTTGGCTCTCGGCCAGCGCCGCCTCGATGATTTCCCGTTCGCTGCGACGCTCGCCTTTGAGACGCTGCGATGCTTGAACCGGAGATGCGGGCTGAGGCGATTCGTTAGGAAACCACGACTCGTCGACCGCGAAAACATCACCAGAGCTTAGAATGACGGACCGCTCAATGATGTTCTGCAACTCCCGAATATTACCCGGCCAGTGATAGGACTGAAATAGCTCAAGCGTCTTTTTGTTGATCGATCGGATATTCTTGCCCGCCCGCGTCGCATAGCGCTGAACGAAATATTCGACGAGCATCAAGATGTCGTCCTTGCGCTCTCGGAGAGGAGGCACTTCGACGGGAAAAACATTGAGGCGATAAAAGAGGTCCTGGCGGAAGGCGCCCACGGCTATGGCAGATTTCAAATCACGATTCGTGGCGGCGATCACGCGAACATCCACATGGATTGACTGCGCTCCCCCGACCCGCTCGAATTCCCGTTCCTGCAGGACCCTCAAAAGGGCAATCTGTGTATCGAGCGGAAGTTCGCCCACTTCATCCAAAAAGATTGTGCCGCCGTCAGCCAACTCGAACCGGCCCAGCCGGCGATGCTCGGCTCCCGTGAAGGCTCCCTTTTCATGGCCGAACAGCTCCGAGGAAATCAGCGATGGTGAAAGCGCGGCGCAGTTCACACTGACGAACGCGCGTCCATACCTCCGTGACCGCTTGTGAATGGCGCGCGCGATGAGCTCCTTTCCCGTGCCGGTCTCTCCAGTGATGAACACGGTTGAGTCGGTTGGAGCGACCTTAGCTATCCGGAAAAGGACCGCTTGCAGTGCCTTTGAGGTGCCGATAATTTCCTCGAACATCGAGGCCCGGTCCACCTCGTCGCGGAGCGCCAGATTTTCCCGATAGAGCTGGTCCTTTAGCGCCCTGATTTCAGCTTCAGCCCGCTTTTGTTCGGTTAAATCGAGTGCGAAAGCAACGCCCTCGCTGCCACCTCCTTCAAAGAGCGCGGCGGCGACCAGCACGGGCACGCGGCTGCCATCATT
>DASQVJ010000750.1:0-7722 GCA_035640835.1 Bryobacteraceae bacterium | reverse complement strand
TAGCCGCTGTTCTCCGAGCGCCTGGTAATAAAGGCTCCTGACGGTGTTCAGAACCCTGAGCCGCTCAGCTTCTGCCTCTGTTTTCACAAAAGAAATGTCCTGCTCAGCCAGCTGACGTCGCAACCCGAGCTTACCGCCCGTGACGATGCGTTGTTCCGCGAAAAATCCGTGCTCGCCGTAATTGAAGACCCTTCCCGGATTGATTTCGTCGCCGCTGTATCCAACGATTGGGTTTGGATACAGTCCGGCTTGCCGGCGCAAAGCTTCAGCAGTTCGTACGCTGGCTGCAGCCTGGGACAAGGCCGGATTGCGGCGGAGAGCCATTTGCTCCAGGTCCTCGAGTCGCATGCGTTTGGCAACTTGCGGAAGCGGGGACAGCGACACGCCGGGTCCAGGCGCTGGCTGTGAGTATGCATTCGATGCGACGCTCAAAACGATCAGCACAGCACAAGGAAACGCGAGTTGTTTAGGCTTCATGGTCGTGTGGTGTTTCCTTATGCTCCGTGCTGGTGTCCCGGTTGATGCGGCTGCTGAGGTGGTTTGGGATTCTGGGCTTTCAGGTCCATGATCTTGTCGTAGACTTCGGGAGTCACGATGCGGACCAAGGTCATCATGCCCATCATTGCGCCGGTCCAACCCTTTCGCAGTCCAAAGTTTTCGGGTTTCCAGTTATACTTCTCGTCTTGAACCATCCACATGTCCTGCGGATAGCCGGGCACCTTCTTCTTCTCCGGATCATCTTTCGGATACATATCCATGGCGGGGTCGTTGGAACTATGTCCCGCATGAGATCCGCCAGCTTCTGATTGTGGTTTAGGTACGAGTGTCATGCGGCACTTCGGGCATTTTTCTCCGGCCTTGCCGCGGACTTCCGGATGATGTGGGCAACTATAGATGACCTCGCCGGCGGCCGCGTGGCCATTGTGTCCCTCTTGCGCCTGTGCCGACGCCGCTTGCGCGACAAGATTGGAAGTTGCGCGGTCCCTATCAGCGGCGAGACCGATACCGCGTCCCATAGACGGACCAAGCTCCTCTGATAGAGCATCGCCCTGCCTTATGATTCCCATGCCTTCTTCCATCCCTGCGCCTGTGTCGATGCCATGACCGTGTGCACCATGCGATATGGGTCCGACCATTGAAACCATCTGATTCATCATGTGGTGCGGCAAATGACAATGAAGCATCCAGTCGCCGACGTACTTGGCGTCGAATTCGATATCACGGGCCTGAGCAACTCCGACCAGCACGGTGTTCTGGTTGACCCAGCCATCCACTGGTCCTCGTCCGCCTTCCGTTCCTGTGACTACGAATTGGTGCCCATGCAAGTGAATTGGGTGGTGATCCATGCCGATGTTGATGAGGCGTATACGGACACGTTCACCTTGTTTGACGATCATCGGCGTTGTTGCCGGCCCAGACTTGCCGTTGAAGGTGAGCCAGTTGAACTCCATGGAGAGGGTATTCGGGACCGTGTTGTTTGGAAGAACAGCCCATTCCTGCAGGATGACGCCGAAGTCGCGATCGCAATGAGGCTGATATGGCTCTTTCGGATGCATGATGAACAGTCCGAGCATGCCCATCATTTCCTGCATCGCAAAGTGAGAATGGTAGAAGAATGTGCCGGCCTGATGCAGTTCCCACTCGTACACGAACTTGCCGCCGGGAGGCACGGGATCTTGCCCGAGGCCTACGCTGCCGTCCATCTCCATAGGTACTTCGAATCCGTGCCAATGTACGGCCGTCATCTCAGGCAAGCGATTCTCGAATACGACTCGGACCTTATCGCCCTGATTCACTTCGATCGTCGGACCGGGCACGCTGCCGTTGAATCCCCACGCGTGCATCTTTCGGCCTGGCACAAGCTCGGTTTCAACTACCTCGGCTATGAGGTGGAACTCCTTCCAACCGTCGACCATCTTGAACGGAAGCTTTGGAAGGTCAGGAGTTTCCACAGGGACGTTGAATGCGGGTTTGTTCTGAGCCGGCATCGAAGCCGGGGGCCGCGTCTTGCCGCGCGCAACGCCCTGTTCTATGCCAGCCGCCTGACCACTCGCGTTAGGCTGCATCGGGTGCGATGTATGGTCCTGCCCGTGTTGGTGCTGTTGAGCAAGTGCGGCTTTGCCGCCTGCCCAGAACGCAGCGCCCATCGCGGCGAGGCGTTTAAAGAAATCTCTTCGTTCGCTCATCTTTTAGTCCTTTCATTGGGTGGTGATTGACTTGTGGGCCGATCACCACGACTTCTTGAGGTCGAGTCAGTATCGATACCATTGATTTCCTTCATCAGCTCGAGCTCTTTGTCGCTGAGCTTCGGTAAGTGCCGAATGAAAAGCACCAGCTTCCAGTTCTCCTCGTCTTCACCACCCCAGCCCGGCATTCCGGTAAACCGAACGCCGTTTCGGATGATGTAGAACAACTCCCCATCGGAGAGCTGTTGAGTCTCCCATTGCCCCATGTCCGGAGCGGGTGGGTACAACCCTGCATTGATCTGTGTCCTGCCACTGCCGTCATTCCCGTGGCAAATTGCGCAGTGATCGGCAAAGTGATCGCGTGCCTCGGCGATGGCGAGTTCGGTTCTGCTGACTGGATTCTGCAGCGCTTTAGCATTAGCTGGCGTTGCAAGCCGTCGTACGTTTCTGGCGAGAAGTGCCTCAACGCGTGATGGCTGCTCACGTGCGCTAAAGCCGTGCGAGCTGATGATCCAATACCCAGCACTGATCGCCAACACGAAGCCGAACAGAACACAGAGTACGGCTAAACGCCCTCTGCTCATTGCTCCTCCGTAACGCTGAAAAGCAGTCCTAATGGACGCGCAGGTTCGGCAAGTCGGGATCGATGTATGGGTTAATTGTTCAGATTCGAAGGATGACCGATCTCGTTGAGTGGTCTCCGGGTGGAGCACCGATCTTGTCGGGGGCTAGTATCGCCGAATGGGGAGATTGTGTCGGCGAAATCCGAAGCGTAAGCGGAACCGAACTTAGCACTGGCGTGCTCATCTCCAAGGCTGGCGCCTTCTCGCTCACGAGGAGCGGTTGATGAGTGCAATTGTTGCGCTGTTTGGTTGGCTGCGATTTCGATGATGTCGGCGAATGGTGACAGGGTCGGGAGTGATCTACGGGCGCGGGACGCGCCTCATTGCACGGGTGCACAGCGCAAAGATTTATACACTGAGCGCTGCTGATTACCGTGATCAGCGCGAGCAGTGCAACCGCCTTGGCCGCGCCAAGCCCCATGTCCGGTAGGTTAGCACGGGTATTGAAGCGTGCGGCTGGCAGCCCAGGCAAAAACCGGTTCCCTTAGCATTCAGAAGAAAACGGAGTAACGCTTAAAACTTCGCCGCTTCTTGACTTACGGGTAGCTCAAGCATCGACACCAAAAACTGCAACCATTCCTCCATGCCCGCGCCATTCTTGGAAGAGACTTCGAGCAGCGGCATGCCGGGCCGAACGCGCTGGATGTTTTCGCGGGCAGCGGACAAATCGAACTCGACCGCCTCGGCCAGGTCCATCTTGGTGAGCACTGCGAGGTCGGCAGTATTGAAAATCGTCGGATACTTGAGAGGCTTGTCTTCGCCTTCCGTCACCGACAACAACACGACTCTCAGATGCTCGCCGACATCGTAGGAAGACGGGCAAACCAGGTTGCCGACGTTCTCGATGAAAAGGAAATCCAACTCCTCCAAGTCCCAACCTTCGAGCGCGCTTCGAACCATGGCAGCTTCGAGGTGGCAAAGCGTGCCGGTCGTGATTTGTTTGACAGGGACTCGAGAGCGCGCCAGCCGGAGGGCATCGTTTTCTGTTGCCAAATCACCGACAAGCGCTGCAACGCGGTAGCCGGGTCTCAGGAGAGTGAGTGTTTTCTCGAGAAAGGCGGTCTTTCCGGAACCAGGGCTCGAGACCAGACTCACCACATACACTCCGGCCGCTTGGAATCGTTGCCTGAGTTCGCGGGCCACTATGTCGTTCTGTTTAAGAATGTTCTTTCTAACTTCGACCAGGCGGGGCTGCGCGTTCATTCCTGTATCTCCAAAGCGACGATTTGAAGCTCCCGTCCATGGAGGATCTCCGAAACCGGGCACTTGCACTCGGGACAAACGAACCACTGGATCGAAGGCAATGTGCGGGGCGCAAGGCACCCGGGGCAATACACGACAACGGGAACCTCGTCAATGACCAGGCGAGACCCTTGCAGGCCCGTCCCCTCGCACGCCAGTTCGTAGGATGATAGCAGCGCGTCCTTGACTACGCCGGCCAGCAGGCCGAGCTTCAGGTGCACGGCGCTGACACGCGCGCCTCTTTGGTCCGCCTCTTCCTCCGCCATTTCGACAATGCTCATGGCAATCGATAGTTCATGCATGCAGAGATTTAAACGCCGCCAGGGCTGCTTGTCCCAGGCTGACGCCTCCGTCGTTCGGCGGGACCGAGCGATTCGTCCACACATCGATGTGCCCGCCTTCAGTGAGGAACTTCAGATCTTCGAGGAGCAGCTCGTTCTGGAAGACTCCGCCGGAGAGTACAACTGTGTCCGTGGTCCAGGTTTCGCACAACATCGTGATCGCGTCGTAGAGGCCTTTGGCCACCCCATGCTGAAAGGCTCGCGCGCACTGCGATGCATCTCTACCGCGTCTGCGATCCAGCGCTACAGCTTCAAGCAAGGGGCGGAAGTCCAGTTCCCGGCCGTTGAATGGGAACGCATACGGCTCGGCGGAAGCGACGGTTCTTGCCAGGTACTCGACCCACATGGCGGCCTGACCTTCAAAGGTTATTTCGCGCGTGAAGCCCAGCAAGGCGGCCGCGGCATCGAAGAGCCTTCCGGCAGACGTGGTGGTGAAGGTTCGCAAGCCACTTCGGATCAGATCCAATGACATCTCGTAGCGCACCGTAAAGCAGAAGGGCTCCGCAGTCAGATCGGGCAAGTTGTCTGTCTGGCTCAGGAATCCGGCGGCGGCCTGGACAGGGTGGCGGGCAGCTGCGTCTCCGCCGGCAAGCGCAGCCGGCCGCAGGTGCGCGATGCGTTCAAAGCCTTCAACGATGCTCCCGATGAAGAACTCACCTCCCCAGATGCTTCCGTCGTCTCCGTAGCCGGTTCCGTCGAAAGCTACGCCCAAAACGCGGTGATCCCACGCTGCTCGTTCGGCGAGCACTGAGGCTATGTGCGCCCGGTGGTGCTGGATGGAATGCGTCTCGGCGCCGCCTAGCTCGCCAACATGAATCGATGAGAGGTACTGCGGGTGAGCGTCGTGAGCGATGATGCAGTCTTTGAGTGGCACTTCATACATCGAGACAAGGTGATGGATCGTTTCACGAAAGGCCTGAAACGACTCGTACTGATCCAAGTCACCGATGTGCTGGCTGACCATCGCGTGGCCGCCAACGACGAGCGTGATTGTATTTTTCAGGTCGGCGCCTACAGCGAGAACCGGTTTGTCGAAGGGAATCGCCGTCACCGCGGAGGGCGCATAGCCGCGGGCGCGGCGCAAGACCACGGGACCGAAGCATCCGACGCGCGCGACTGAATCGTCAACGCGGCGCGCAATGGGCCGCTCGCCGACCAGGAATGCATCGGCAATGCCGGCGAGACGTTCCGTCGCGTCTTCGTCCTGATACGAAATCGGCTCGCTGGAGCGGTTTGCGCTCGTCATCACCAGAACGTCGGGCGCACCCGCCGCAAAGAGCAAGTGATGCAGAGGGGTATAGGGCAGCATCAACCCGAGGTCGTCGTTTTCCGGGCATACAAAGGGAAACTGAACCTTCGCGCGAGCAAGAACGATGGGGCGAGCCACTGAAGTCATCAGCGACTCCGCTTCCGCCGATAGTTCCACACAATCACGGGCGATATCGATGTTTTTGACCATGAGCGCGAAAGGCTTTTCTTTACGAAATTTTCGTTCGCGCAAGCGTTTCACCGCAGCCGCATTTCGGGCATCGCACGCCAGGTGATAGCCGCCGAGCCCTTTCACTGCGACGATACTTCCGTCATTCAGCAAGCGGGCGGCCCGGTGGATGCTTGCCGCATCGCCGGAGACGGTTTCATCTTCCACTCGAAGGAAGTAATGCGGTCCGCATGCCGGGCAAGCGATGGGCTGCGCGTGGAAGCGGCGGTCGCCCGGATCGTGGTACTGCACGGCGCAATAGCAATCCATCGGCCAAGCCTGCATGGTTGTATTGCCGCGATCGTAAGGCAGGCTCGTGATGACGGAATAGCGCGGGCCGCAGTCTGTGCAGTTGATGTAGGGATAGTGGTAACGCGGATTCGCAGGTTCGAACAATTCTTGGAGACATCGGTCGCAGACCGGTAAGTCCGGCGAGACCTGGACGCTGGGGCGTCCTCGGAGGCCGCTGCTGCGAATCGTGAACTCCTTGAAGCCGGCAGGCTGAGCGGCGTGAACGTCGACGGAGTGGATGTTCGCGGCCGGAGGACGCTGCACGACAAGGGACCGGACAAACTCATCGAGCGCGGGTTCGGCGCCTTCAAGATGGATCCTGATCCCGTCTCCGTCGTTCAACACCCAACCGGCGAGCGTATTTGCCTGCGCCAAGCGAAAGACGAAGGGACGAAAGCCGACTCCCTGCACAACACCGCGAACTCGAATATCGCAGGCAGCCGTCATTTCCTTACTCCGCGACGATGCAGCCGCGGCCCTGCCATCCGATCTGCACCACGCTGCCGTTTTCGGCCAGAACCGGCACCGTGCGCTGCCCGCCGGAAATTGCAATCATGCGAGCCCGGGCCTCGGCGTCCCTTTCTACGTCGTATTCGACATACTGATGTCCCTGCCATTCGAGCCACTCGCGCATGTCCTGAGTGTGAGGGCAGCTTGCGGTTCCGAACAGTTCGAATTCAGGCACGCGAAAGTTCCTCCAGCATCTGGCGGATGACGTGATAGATGGACGCTTGCACTTCCTGAATACGAGGGATGTAGTCGGAGCGGACCACGAGAGGGAAATCAGCCAGACCGCGCCGCAGAACTTCTCCTCCGTCGTATCCGAGCAGCGCCACCGTGAGGAGTCCCTGCCTTCGCGCCTCCTCGAGCGCCATGATGACGTTGCGGGATCCTCCACTAGTGGAGATTCCGATGGCGACGTCCTGCTTTCGGGCGTGCGCGATGAGTTGACGGAGGAAGATCACTTCGACCCCGACATCGTTTGCGATTGCGGTCAGAGGTGCAGGTTCCAATGACAAAGAGATCGCGGGAACCGGAGATCCGACCGGCGGGCACACGCAGTCGATGGCCCAGTCGTTCGCGTCCGTCGCCGATCCTCCGTTGCCGAAGAGGATCAGCTTACCGCCGCTAGCTACACGTTCATAAATCGCATGCGCCGCATGCACGATCTGTTCGGATTCCTCGAGCGCTACTTGCGCACGCAGACGCGCAACCTCCTGCGCCTTGAGCCGGATTGAGTCGGCGACTTCTTCGACGATATCGTCCGTCTCCTGCTTCTTGTCGCCGAGGAACGGATACAGGAATGCCGAGTCGCCGGCGTCATATCCCAGTTCCCGATGTTCGAAGAAGACGTGCACGGTTTCCCACAGCGTGTGGTAGAGAATCTCCATCAACTCCTGATGCACGAAAGGATCCCGAGTCGGAGACGTGAACGCATAAGAACCGCTGTCTCCCGACAACTCGAACGTCATACTGCCCCGCTTGTGCGCGGCGGCCAGCGCCTCCGAGACTTCAGGATCGCCCTGAGGAGGTCCGAAGCCCATCACGATATCTTCAGGCTG
>DASQVJ010000749.1:0-11577 GCA_035640835.1 Bryobacteraceae bacterium | reverse complement strand
TCGCGAGCTTCCGTCAAATTCTGCAGGTCGATCCTGGCTTTCATGTGGATCGCGTGCACACGGCGTCGGTTGGACTCCTGCAGGATCAATATGCACAGGATCGCGCGCGCATCACCTTCGTCAATCGTGCTCTTGAAGGATTGCGGGCGATTCCGGGCGTTACTGCGGTGGGCGCAACCAGCAGCATCCCGTTCGGCGACGACTACAACGACAACGTTGTGTTTGCCGAAGGCTATCAGATGAAGCCGGGGGAGTCGGTAATAGCTCCTCAGTCCATCGTCATCACCCCAGGCTACGTGGAGACGATGGGGGTGCGCATCACGAAGGGCAGGGCCTTTGACGCCCGTGATCGAGCGGACTCGCAGCTTGTCGTGATGGTGGACGAGCAGTTAGCAGCCAAGTTCTGGCCTGGTCAGGACCCAATTGGGCGGCGCATGTGGGAGCCGAACAGCTCGGAGCAGCTGGTCGTCAACGAGAAGACGCAATTCAGGACGGTCGTGGGAGTCGTGCGCTCAGTGCGAATGATCGACCTTACCAACCGGGTGCAGCCGGTAGGCGCAGTTTATTTCCCGTATAACCAGAGACCGCGCCGAACGTTTACGCTGGCGCTTCGATCCGCTCAAGAGGGCGAAGCTGTCGCGTCGGCGATGCGAAAGACGATCGCGATGATTGACCCGTCGCTCGCGCTCTTCGACATCAAGACCATGAACCAGCGCATGGACCTCACCATGGCCCCTCGTCGGGCGGCTATGTCGTTGGCCCTGGCGTTCAGTGTCGTGGCAGTATTCCTGGCGGCGGTGGGTATTTATGGGGTGCTGGCGTATCTTGTGTCGCAGCGCAAGAAGGAGATCGGCATCCGGATCGCCGTCGGAAGTAGCCAGGCAGGCATCTTCCAACTGTTCCTGAACGAGGGTGTGCGCCTCGTCGTCGGTGGCCTCGCGATCGGGCTTTCCGGAGCACTCGTGTTGCAGAGAGCAATCGAGAGCCAGCTCTACGGCGTTCACCCGCTCGAGCCCACGGTGTTGGCAATGGTCGTCGTACTGATGGGAGTCGTGGCCATGGTGGCGTCGCTATGGCCGGCTCGTCAGGCGATGCAGGTGGATCCGCTTGTCGTTTTGAGTGAGTGACACACTCTGTACGGCGAATGCCGGCTGGGTTCGATAAAATCTCAGCGTCGATGGCCGAAGGACTTGCCGTATTGCCACAGCCCGAGGTTGCGTTTCAGGCGCTTCTGAGCAGCAACAGCTTTCGTAAAGCTCCGACGCTACGGCGTCTCGTTCAGTACCTTTGGGAACACAAAGACCAGGAGTTAACGGAGTACGCGATCGCGACGGACGTCGTTGGCCGACGCCCGGACTTCGATCCGAAGACAGACTCGGCAGTTCGCGTCCACATCCTTCGGCTTCGGTAGAAGCTGCGTGAATAGTACGAGTCGGAAGGGGCGAACTCGCCGCTCCGAATCGCCGTCCCGCAGGGCTCGCTGCGTCTGCAGACCGAGTACTTGGAGCCGGTCATCTCTGAGCCCGTCGCCATTCCTGCGCCATCGAAGGGGCGAGCGTGGCTTTGGCCGGCGCTCTGTGCCGCTCTTGCCGTGATCGGTCTTGCGGGATGGATCGTGGCTCTTCGCGGCTCAACTGCTTCGAAAGAGCGGCTCGAGCTTGCAGGGTTCTGGCAAAGAGCTCTGCACAACGGCAAACCCACTCGACTGGTGATCCCTACGCCGATCTTCCTGGTGTGGCCAGGACAGAGCATTCGAGCCCGCGATGTTCAGATCAACGACTTCTCTCAAATCGAGACCTCGCGGGATCTGAAGCCGTTGGTTGAGAAGCACGGCACGCCGGATCTATCGCAGAGCTACAGCGTGCTGGCGCATTCCCTGGCTGCCGTATCGCTGGCGCAGTATCTCGCCGTTCGAGGGAACCCGGTGGGGATAGCACCTGAGAGCCAGTTGGCACTGGACTCCTTCACCAATGAGAACCTGGTCTTCTTCGGTCCCGCATACCAGCCGGTGGATCAACAACCTGCTCTCGGAATGTAACTTCCACCTGGACGCTGGAGGCATTCGGCTGATAAACCGGCACCCGATGCCAGGCGAGCCGGCCGACTTCCGAGCCCGCGACCTATCACCCACTCGACACGTCCGACCACATCTCCTTGCACTGCTGCCGGGCAAGGAAAGGGGCACAAACCTGCTCCTGCTAGGCGGCCAGTATGCCTCGGCAACCCCGTTCCTGACGTCTCCCTCCGGGGTTGACGCCATCGAAGAGATGTGGCGAAAGCACAACCGCCCTGCGCATTTCGAAGCCGTCATTATGGCCGAGACCGAGGGAGAGACGGTGGTGAAGGCCCACATCGTCGCCTTTCGTGCTGCCGCAGTAAACGATTGATTCCACTACGTTACAGCTCCGCTACAAACTCCTTTTAACTTGCCCAGGAGTGGTCAAAGGCACACAGTAGGCCTCAGCTACGAAGCTTTGATGGGGCCTCTCCGATGAGAACTTCTGTCTTCCTTGCTCTCTGTTTCGCAACACTCCTCAATCCAATTTCGTCCTGTTTCGCACAAGTGCTGTACGGGTCACTGGTCGGCTCCGTGAAGGACCCTTCCGGCGCGGCAATACCAGGAGCCGCCATTGAGGTTCGCAACACCGACACCGGCCTTCTCCGTTCAGGCGGCCGACGCCTCGGGTAACTGGCAGCTCGAAAACGTACCATCCGGCGACTACCCTGCGGGCTCTATGGTCTCGAACGTCAACGGTACGAGCCAGACGAACAACAACACACGAGTCGACGGCGCCAGCAACACGTATCTCTGGTTGCCGCAGTTAACAGCTTACGTGCCGCCGATCGAGTCCATTGGCACGGTGAACGTGGTCACCAATAGCTACGACGCTGAACAGGGCTTTGCCGGCGGTTCGGTGGTCAACGTGGAAACACGGTCGGGGACCAACGAGTTCCACGGCACAGCGTTCGAGTATCACACCAACAGCCGGTTGCGAGCCCGGAACTTCTTCTACTACGGCGATCGCCTGCCGAAGAACATCATCAACCAGTTCGGCGGAACGTTCGGTGGTCCGATCATCAAGAACAAGCTCTTCTTCTTCACCAGCTACGAAGGGATGCGGCAGCGGCAGAGCTTCAGCCGCTTCGCTACCGTGCCTACCGAGGCGAATCACAACGGCCACTTCTCGACAGCGAACACGCCACTCTACGATCCTGCGACTGGTGCCGCGAACGGCACGGGTCGCACGCTGTTCCCCGGTGGCATCATACCGGCCAATCGCATCGATGCTTTGGCGCGGAGGCTACTCGCGCTGCTCCCCTTGCCCAATCGAGAGGGCACGACCAACAATTACTTCGCGAGCGCTCCGTTGCTGCTTGATCGCAACAACTACGATGGCAAGATCAACTGGAACCAGTCGAACGTGGCCACCGTCTTCGCTCGGTACAGCCGCTTCTCCTACTCGGTGTTCGATCCTCATGTTCTCGGTCAGGCCGGTGGCCAGGGTGTGGCGAGCATCTTCCCCGGCAACGATGCCGGAACAGTCAACAGCGCCACCCTGGGCGGCAACTATGTGTTCACACCGACGTTCCTGATCGATGCTTACTTCGGCTACACCCAGCAGGATCAGAACGGTCAGGACTTGTTCTACGGCCAGAACATCGGCCTTGATGATCTGGGCCTGCCCGGCACGAACGGTCCAACGATTCGGGAAAGCGGTTTCCCGGGCTTCGCGATCAACGGCTACGAGGCGTTCGGCGGAGTGATACCCTCCAGCCCTCGATTCCGCTCGGATCGCCAACTGCAGTACACCGCCAACGCGAGCTGGACTCGCGGAGTGCACAGCGTTCGCTTCGGCGTCGAAATCATCCGGCAAGAGATGAACCACTATCAGCCCTCGGGGACCTTCGGTCCGCGTGGCCGCTTCAACTTCACGGGCGGTGTGACAGCGTTGAACGGTGGCCCTGCTCCCAACCAGTTCAACTCGCTGGCGGCGTTCCTTCTGGGACTGCCCTCGACCACAGGCAAGAACATCCCGACGACGGACGAGATGCGAACGCGCCAGTGGAACTACGCGGTCTTCTTCCGCGATCGCTGGCAGGTCACTCGCAATCTCACGCTCAACCTCGGAGGGCGCATGGAGTTCTATCCGATGGTGACTCGCGATAACCGAGGGGTCGAGCGATACGACTGGAACACGAACCAAGTGCTCATCGGAGGCCTTGGCAGCGTGCCTCAACATACGGGAGTCGACCTGGGCGGCGCCTGGTTCGCTCCACGGTTTGGACTCGCCTATCGGCTCGGACAATCTACGGTCATCCGAGGTGGGTTCGGCATCAGCATCGACCCGTTTGCGCTGGCGATCCCTTTACGAAGCCCCTATCCCACGGTCATCGAACAGACGTCCGTCGCGCCCAATACCTTTGCGCCAAGTGGCACGCTCTCAGACGGAATCACTTTGCCGGCACCCATCGACATCAGCTCGGGAATCGTGAGCTTGCCGCCTTCGGTGGCCACGTTGACCATCGCCCAGAACTTCAGGCGTGGCTATGTGGAGTCCTGGAACTTGACCGTTCAGCGCGAGCTTCCAGGGCGCTTCACGGCTCAAGCCGGATATGTCGGCACCAAGAGCATCCGCCTCACCAACAGGCGAGACATCAATGCCGCCGCTCCCGGCACGAACCAAGCGGGACGTCCCTACTTCGCGGCGTTCGGTCGCAACGTGGCGACCACACTGCACGATCCGGCCTACACTTCCGAGTACCACTCGCTTCAGACCAAGCTGGATCGCCGCATGTCCGAAGGCTGGACGGTCGGCGCAACCTACACCTTCAGCCGGGCCATAACCTATGGTGAGAACAGCGACAGTGGCCTGTTCTTCAACGTTGCCGAGGCCCTTTATCGCAACCGGGCGCTGGCGGGCTTTGATCGTACACACAACCTGCAGATCTGGACCGTCGCCGAGTCGCCGTTTGGTCCTGGCAAGCGCTGGGCGCAATCCGGACCACTTGCTTGGATCGCGGGTGGATGGCAGGCCAATGCCATCTTCAGCGCCTATAGCGGAACGCCCTTTACGGTCACCTCAGCGGCAACCTCGCTTCAGGCTCCTGGGAACAGCCAGGTTGCTGATCAGGTGAAGGAGGACGTCGGAAAGTTCGGGGGCATTGGACCGGGTGCTGCCTACTTCGACCCACTGGCTTTCCGGGCCGTCACCGACGCTCGCTTCGGCAACGCGGGCTTGAACAACCTCCGCGGTCCAGGTCTCGTCAACCTCGATGCTGGCCTGTTCCGCAACTTCCGGCTTACCGAGCGTTTTACGCTCCAGTTCCGAGCGGAAGCGTTCAACATCTCGAATACACCTCACTTCAACAATCCAGGCTCAAACGTGAGCAGCATGCAACTGAAAACCGACGGCTCTGTGCGAGCTCTCAACGGCTATGCCGAGGTGAAATCGGCGCAAGCCGATGAGCGGCAGTTCCGGTTGGCGCTGCGAATCTCCTTCTAAACGATCATGATCAACAGACGAACTTTGCTGGCCGCTGCACCGACGCTGCTGTTGAACGCGCGTTCCAAAGAAGCTGTCGTTCAACCGAAGGACGACGGCTATCGAGGCATCTGGTACATGAACCAGCCCTCGAATGACCAGTACGTCTACAAGTACAGCGGCGGCTTTGCGACCTATCCACAGCAGCACGCGCCGATTGCCATCTACTCGAAGGAAGCTGCCAAGACCTTCTTCTGCTACGGCGGGACCGTCAAGGGCAAGCATGAGCTCCCGCACATGGTGTCGTACTTCGATCACAAGACAGGCACCGTTCCAAGGCCCACGATCCTGCTCAACAAGAAGACCGAGGACGCTCACGACAATCCAACGATCTCGATCGACGACAAGGGTTACATCTGGATCTTCTCGAGCGCCCACGGGGTTACGAGGCCGTCGTTCATTCATCGCAGCGCCAAGCCTTATTCGGTCGACAGCTTCGAGCAGATTCTCGAGACCAACTTCTCGTATACCCAGCCGTGGTACGTGCCCGGCAAGGGGTTCTTGTTCCTCCACACGCGGTATCGGCGCATCAAGCCAAACGAGCCTCGCATGGGCCGTGCGCTGTTCTCGATGGCCAGCCGCGATGGCGTTCAGTGGTCCGAGCCTCGAGAGCTTGCGTTCGCGCTGCAGGGCCACTATCAGATCAGTTGGCCCGATCTCGCGAGAGGTCGTCTGGCAACGGCCTTTGACATTCATCCCGATCCGCTCGGTCTAAACCAGAGGACGAACCTCCATTACATGGAGACCCGGGACTTCGGCGCAACCTGGCAGACCGCGGACGGGAAGCCGGTCGAGCTGCCGATTCGAAACGAAGTCAACGGAGCGTTGGTTCGCGACTACCGAAAGGAGGGTCTCCTGGTCTATCTGAAGGACCTGCAGTATGACAGTGCAGGCCGGCCCATTCTGGTGTATCTGACCAGCAAGGGCTATGAATCAGGTCCCGGCAACTCGCCGAGGATGCTGACTGTCGCCCGTTGGACGGGCTCTGAATGGCGGTACTCGACGATCGGCGAGACCGACCACAACTACGACCACGGCTCGCTTTATCTCGAGGACGGCGGCCGGCTGTGGCGGTTCCTTGGACCCACGGGTCCTGGGCCGCAGGCATGGAGCACCGGTGGCGAGGTGGAGACCTGGGAGAGTCGAGATGACGGCCGCACCTGGAAACGGACCGGCAGCCTGACCAGCAAGAGCCCTCGCAACCACACGTACCTCCGGCGGCCGCTCAACGCTCACGCCGACTTCTACGGGCTCTGGGCTGACGGCAATGCCCTTGCTCCCTCGGAGTCCTCCATCTACTTCACAAACCGAAAGGGCGAGGTGTTCCGGCTACCCACCACCATGACCTCTGACTCCGCTAAGCCCGAACGGCTTGCGTGAGTCGGCTCGATTGCGATATCTGTAGGTTCGCAATTCTATGCCTACATCTATCGGAATTGGAATCATCGGCTATAAGTTCATGGGCAAGGCCCATAGCAACGCCTACCGACAGATCAGCCAGTTCTTTGACCTCCCCCTGAAGCCTCGCTTGAAGGCCATCTGCGGTCGCGATCAGGCCAAAGTCGAAAAGATGGCCGAGCGCTGGGGCTGGGAGGAGGCGGTCACTGATTGGCGCCGGATCATTGATGATCCGGAGATCCAAATCGTCGACATCTGTTCACCCAACAACTCCCATTACGAGATCGCCATGGCCGCCTTCGACGCCGGCAAGGTGGTGGCCTGCGAGAAGCCCCTCGCGATGAACGGAGCCGAGGCCAAGACTATGGCTGAGGCGGCTCGCAAGAGCGGCAAGACCAACACCGTGTGGTTCAACTACCGCCGAGTGCCAGCGATCGCGTTTGCCCGGCAGCTCATCGAAGAGGGCCGTATCGGACGCGTTTACCACTTCCGCGCCACCTACCTTCAGGACTGGACCATGGACCCATCGGTGCCACTAGTCTGGCGCATGGACAAGGACATCGCCGGGTCGGGTGTGACCGGGGATCTTCATTCGCATATCGTCGACATCTCCAACTACCTGGTCAGCGACATTACGAGTGTCGCGGCGGCCTCTCAGATCTACGTCAAAGAGAGGGAAACTCTCGACGGCGCAGCGAAAGAGGCGATCGAGATCGAGGATGCCTCGATCTTCCTGGCTCGTTACGCCGATGGCTCGCTGGGGCACTTTGAAGCGACCCGGTTTGCCAACGGGCGAAAGAATTTCAACACCTTCGAGGTGAACGGCGAGGTCGGAAGCCTCTACTTCAACCTCGAAGACATGAGCCGGCTTTGGTACTTCGACTCGCGTGAGCCCAAGCATGTCCAGGGGTGGCGCCAGATCTCCGTTTGGGAGGAACTGCACCCGTACATGAAGAACTGGTGGGTTCCAGGCTGCGCCATCGGTTATGAGCACACCTTTGCCAACCAGGCGGCCGATCTTATCCGTGCCGTAGCGGACGGCTCGCCCATGAAGCCCGACTTCGACGACGGCCTCAAATGTCAGCTCGTACTCGACGCCGTGCTCGAGGCGGCAGCGAGCGACCAGTGGGTCAAGGTAAAGTACGAAATGGCGAAAGCGGAGGAAGCGTGAAGATATCCATGGGCTCCTGGGCCTTTTCGTTTGGCCCCTATTCCGACAATCCGATCTCGTTCGACGCGACGGTCAAACGGCTCTCTGAAGTCGGCTACGACGGCATTGAAGTGTGCGGGTTTCCGCCGCACGTGAATCTCGATATGTACCCGGGCAAGCCCGAGCGGACTGAATTAGTGCAGTTCCTGGCGGCTCATAAGCTCGGTGTTTCGGGCTATGCGGCCGACTTGGGCTCGGCCAACCCGGTGAATCGTGCAAACGAGGCTAAGTACCTGGCCTTGTTCGACCAGCTTTGCCAGATGTGCGTGGACATCGGCAGCCCGGCGATCCGGGTGGATACGGTGGCAGCGCCGAACTCGATTCCCGATGGGGATTATCAGGAGGCGTTTAACCACGTCGCCAAGCTCTGGCACACTGCGGCGGGCATCGCCGAGAAGCATGGCGTCCGGATGTGCTGGGAGTTCGAACCCGGCTTCGCTTTCAACAAGCCGTCCGAAGTCCTGGCCATGCATGACCGCGTGAACCACCCCAACTTCCGCATCATGTTCGACACCTCGCACGCCTATATGTGCGGCGTTGTGGGAGCCCGGCAGTTTGGCCGCAAAGAGACGCTCAAAGGCGGTGTTGCCGAGTTCCTCGACATGCTCAAGGGTCGCATCGGAGCGATCCACCTGATCGACTCCGACGGCACGCTACATGGTGACGAAACGTCGACGCACAGGCCGTTTGGCGAGGGCCACATCGACTTTCAGGATCTGACCCCCGCACTGCTTGCTGTTCCGGGGATCAGCTGGTGGTGTATCGACCTGTGTTTCTGGCCGGGCTCGTGGGAACTCGTCGAGCCCAGCCTCGCGTTCGTAAAGGGACTGCTGGCGTCCCGGGCAGCGACGGTTTAGCTGCCCCTCGACTCGGGGTAAAAGACCGGCTCGTGGCCATACAGCGCGAGCCGTTCGTCGAGCGCAAGTTGCACCAGTTCCTGTTCATCTTCCGTCAGGCCGCCTGCCAGCTCCTCAATACGGCGCAGCAGGCGCTTGATGTAAGCACGAGAGGTTTCGTGCTTGGTCGATAGCGCATAAGCGTACAGCGCGTCGGGCCGGAACTCGTCTTCCTGGAAGATTGGGATGAGGCGCTCGGCAGCAGATGTGATGGTCAGGTAGCCGACGCCCCAGATGGCTTGGCGGCGGACCTCACCATCAGCGTCATCCAGGTGTTGTGGCGGGTACTGCAGGAACTCGCGGTCGAGTGAACGCCACATGGCTTCGAGCGCGCGAGCGCGCGTGTCCGGGTTCTCGTAGAACTCCAATACATACGGCCTTACGTCCGGTTTCGTCGCTTGCAGGGACAAACCAACCAAGGCACCTGCTCGTTCTTCGAGGGGTGCTGATTCGTCGCTGAGCCTCGCAAACATCGCCTTGCGGATGTCCCCCTGGTCGAGCTCATTGTGGAGTGCTTCCCAAGCTGCGCCTCGGACTTCCGGCGACTCGTCGGTTTGGGCCGCTTGAAAAATGGCCTTGCGAGCGGACTCACTCAGATCGCGGTTGACGAAACTCGCTGCGGCAGCGGCCCTGACTTCCGGAGTTGGTCCAGTTCGCAACATGTCCAGGCGCTCGGAGTCGTCCAGCAGATCGAAGTGCGGTGAAGCGTATTCAGGGTAGTCTTCCCAGATGTCGTAGGCATCCGGCGTCTCGTCAACAGGACGTCCCAGTTGTTCGAGAGCACTTTTGACTTCGTTCTGAAGATGAAGATCCTCGGCTGGAATTTGCTCGAGCATCTGTTCCAGCGGCTCGCGGGCGGCCGGATCGCCGTAGAGGCCGAGCATCAAGGCAGCGTCGCCGGCATCGTACTCGAGCCGCTCCACCAGGATATTCAGGACACGCTCGTCCGGGATTCGCAGCGCGGCGAGCATGAACGCGACATCGCCGGATTGCTCTTCATCGAGCTCATCGTAAAGTTCGAGCAGAGGCTCGAGTGCCTCGTCCTTGATGCTCAAGAAGGCGGGGACGAGTTCCTCGGGCGTGTATTCGGGGTCGAGCTTGATGACGTGAGTCAGGTACGGCACGGCTTCCGGCCGCTTGAGGTGCCGGAAGATCGCGATCAGATCGTCCTCAAGATCGATGGGGTCCTCTTCATGATCGGAGAGGCCCCAGCGCAGCAGATCGGGAATTGCGTCATCCGGTCGATCGACGATGGCATGAAGGAATCGGTGGTCGACTCCGATTTTTCCCGAGGCTGCGGCCTGCAGCAGTTCGTAGACCGGCATCTCGGCGTAGCGTTCGGGGCTCAGCATGTTGTCTCCAGTATGCCTAATAGGTGGCTCGACCACCGGAAGCATCGTACGTTTGGCCGGTGACAAAGCTCGCGTCAGGACTGGCCAGGAAGTGAACGATGGCGGCGATCTCTTCGGGTTTCCCGGTGCGGCGCATCGGGATCTTCTCGGTCATGTAGGAAACCTGTTGAGGCGTCAACTGATCGAGAATTTTCGTTTGCACCACGGCGGGTGCAACCGCATTGATGCAAATGCCCTCGGTCGCCACTTCTTTTGCGACGGACTTGGTGAATCCGATCACAGCGGCTTTGCTGGCCGAATAGGCAGGCATGTTCGGATTGCCCTCTTTGCCCGCAATCGATGCGATGTTGACGATCCGGCCGTAGCGTTTCTGCTTCATGCTCCCGAGCACAGCCTTGGTGCAGAGAAAGACGCCGATGACATTCACGTCGAACACCCGGCGAAACTCCATTTCATCGTACTCGGTGACGGGGGCCGCGGAGCCGGCGATCCCTGCGTTGTTGACCAGAATGTCGACGCTGCCGTTTTTGGCGATCGCCTGCTCGACGGCGGCGCGGACCGACTCGGCGTTGGTGACATCGACGGGCAGAGGTGCAGCGTTTGGAATGGAGGAGGCGGTTGCCTCGGCAGCGGCACCGTCACGATCGGCCACAAAAACAAAGGCGCCTGCTTTCGCGAGGCGCCTTGCAATGGCTTCACCGATTCCGGTTGCCGCTCCTGTCACGATGGCCGTTTGGCCTGTCAGATCAAGGAAGCGGTTGTCGTTCATGCGTTTTCGGCGTTAACTTGAACTGCAATCTCCTGTGTTACTTCGCGGTGAAGGCGAACCGGCACTTTGAACTCGCCCACCTGCTTGATGGGATCATCGAGCTGGATCTTGCGGCGGTCGATGTGAAAGTTCTGCTTTTCGAGCGCTTCGGCAATGTCCTTGCTGGTGACCGATCCGAACAGATGGCCTTCTTCGCCGGCGCGTACCGTGAAGGTAAGCGTCACGTTGGCCAGCAGACCCGCGAGATCGCGAGCTTCGCCGGCAAGCTTGGCTTCCCTCCGAAGGTACGCTTCCTTCTCCTGCTCAACGATCTTCTTGTTTGCCTCGGTTGCAGGTACCGCGAGGCGGTTGGGCAGCAGATAGTTGCGGGCGAAACCGGGTCGAACCTTGACGACATCGCCTCGATTGC
>DASQVJ010000748.1:0-11403 GCA_035640835.1 Bryobacteraceae bacterium | reverse complement strand
AGAGACGCTTCCCCATGATCTGCACGCCTTGGGGCGGCCCTTGACGGACGAGGCTGCAAAGGCGTAGCGGATGGAGACGATTCGACACAGATCATCGGTGGTGTTCATAGGGACTCGGCGTGGTCTCGAGGTTTATTCTTCCCTGGAGACGGCGCCGCCTAAGGTTCGTCGTCGAGTGACAGAGCTCACGCAGGACTCGAGGGCATACACCCTGGTGATTGCGGATAGGGCTGGGCGCGAAGAGTTAATGCGGGCTTTAGGAGAACCGCTCGCTCAAGAGAAGGATAGCGCCGAAGTTGAGAAGCCCAGAGAGAGCCGGATTGTCCTGAAACAGCAGCTGAGCTTTTACCTCCTGGCCGGAGCGGTGGTGGCCGCCGCGCTCCTGTTTTGCCTGAGCCACTAGCGCATTAAAAAAACGTTTCAACATTTTCTCCAAAAACTCTGCCGCTGATCGATATGGTCAGTGTGGACAGGCTACGCGAAACATTAAGGCACGCGGGCCGGGCGACGAGACTCATTGTGCTCGGCTGCGATGGGAAGGACTTCGCCCTCAACGAAGTCGCGATCAGGGAAATCAATCCGAATTTCTGTTTTCTGGAGACGGAGCAATTCATACGGTCAGGGACGGCTGTGCGGCTCGACTACGACGACATGATGTTGTTGGGCGAGGTGATAGAGTCCAAGCGCGTCGGCTCGCAATTCCAGACTGCAGTACGGTTTGAACAGGTGTTGAACTCGCTGGGCGATCTCGCGCGACTGGTGGAGGGAATCATGGGCCGAGTGCCGACGCCGGATCGGGTTCAAGTCCCACGATAACTGTCCAAAGGACGTTACACTGTAAGGCATGAAGGCTTCCCTGGCCCTATTGACGGGGTTGCTGTTCGCCTCCTCCGTCCTTGGCCAGCAGAAACCTGTCGCAATTGACAACGCCGCAATTGAATCCTATGTCCGCCGACTCTTCGTGTGGGGTCCGGAGGTCAAGGTAGAGCTTCTCGAGCCGAAAACATCAAAGGTTCCCGGTCTGTTTTCGCTGCAAATAAGGGCGTCGGCCGGTGACGCGTCGCAAGTCGAGAACTTCCTGGTCTCGGCCGATGGCAAGACGCTCATTCGTGGAACAGTCTTCGAAATGGGCAAGGACCCATTTGCGGACGAGGCCGCGAAGCTGCGAATCAAAGACGAGCCGATTCGCGGTCCCCTGGATGCACCGGTCACGGTGGTGATGTTCAGCGACTATCAGTGCAGCTTCTGTCGCGAAGAAGCCAAAATTCTTTCCGAAAACCTGCTCAAGACCTATCCGAAGTCGGTCCGGCTGGTGTATCGCGACTTCCCGCTCGAGCAGATCCATCCGTGGGCGAGGGCGGCGTCCATCGCTGGACGTTGCGTGCTTCGACAGGGGCGCGATGCTTTCTGGGCATATCACGATTGGGTCTTCGACCAGCAGCCTCAGATCACGCCGGACAACTTTAAATCGAAGTTCCTCGAGTTTGCGCGGAGCCAGTTTTGGAATGTCGACAAGCTTGGCGCTTGCCTCGACTCGCGAGCCACGGAAGCCGAAGTGGATCGGAGCATCGCGGACGCTCAGGCGCTGGGAATCAACTCGACCCCCACGTTGTTTGTGAATGGACGCAGGATGGTGGGGCGTATCGAGTGGGACCGGCTGAAGCAGGTTTTGGACAGCGAGATCCGCTTTCATGAGTTTCAGAAGCAGCCTCAAGCGAAGCCCGCATCGAATGGCGGCGTCTGATCCATGCGTGTCCTGGCTTGTCTCGTAGCCTGCGCGGCGATTTCGCAGGCACAGAGTGCGGTTGACTCCGCCAAATATCTGGAGAGAGTTCGTGTGCTCTCGGGCGAGAACATGCGGGGTCGGGGGACCGGCTCGCCGGAACTGGAGAAGGCAGCGCGGTATCTGGCGGCGGAGTTCAAGCGCATCGGACTGCAGCCGGCGTTCGCGGAAGGGCACAAGAAGAGCTATCTGCAGCCTTTCGAAGTGTCGTTGAATGCGCGGCTGGGGCCGGGTTGCGAGTTTGCGGTCAACGAGGGATCCGGGTTTCGAGATCTAACGCTTTATCGCGACTTCCTGCCGTTTACTTTCTCGGGCGCGGGAAAGGTGGAGGGGAACGCGGTATTTGCAGGCTACGGTATCACCGCTCACGAGTATGGCTACGACGATTACGCCGGTCTCGATGTCCAAGGCAAGGTTGTCGTGATTCTGCGGCATGAGCCTCAGGAGTACGACTCACGAAGCGTCTTCGATGGCCGCGTGTATACCGAGCATTCGCAACTGCTGAGCAAGGTTCGAAACGCTCGGCTGCATGGAGCTTCGGGAGTCGTGTTCGTCAATGACATGGGGAACCACAGCGGTGAAGACAATCTCGAGCGATTTCATCGATATGTAAGCCCGGAAGATGCCGGGGTCCCGTTTGTACACGTGAAGAGCGAGATCGTGGAGAAGTGGGTGGCTGCCGCGGGCCGCGATCTGAAGCAGTTGCAGACGTTGATCGATCGAGACCTGACTCCGCAGTCGTTCGCGCTGCCCGAGTCGCTGAAGCTTCGTATTCATGTGCCGATTGAACGGGAAAGGCGCGTGGTTCATAATGTCGCCGCCTATCTGCCTGGGACCTCGAACGAGTTCATTATCATCGGGGCCCATTACGATCACCTGGGCATGGGCCTGCAGTACTCGCTTTCGCCGAGCGAGGCAGGCAAGACGCATCCGGGAGCGGATGACAACGCGTCCGGTACGGCAGGTCTGGTGGCGCTCGCGGAGTCGCTGTCGGAGGTGAAACAGAGGCGGCGCGGTGTCCTGTTCCTGGCATTTGCCGGCGAAGAGATTGGCCTCTTAGGCTCGAGTCACTACGTGCAGAATCCGCTGCTTCCGAACCGGCAGGCGATCGCGATGATCAACATGGATATGATCGGACGCATTCGCGAGGGCAAGGTCTACGTTGGCGGCACAGGCACTGGCGACAACTTGAGGCAGATGCTCAGCAAGGCAACGGAGGGCTCGGGCTTCGACTTCGATTACTCGGAGACGGCGGGGTACGGCTCGAGCGATCACACCTCGTTCACGACGCAAGAGATCCCAGTGTTGTTCTTCTTTTCAGGCCTTCACGAGGATTATCACCGGCCTACCGACCGCTGGGAGAAAATCAATGCACCAGGCGCAGCGCAACTCCTCGACGTAATTGGTAAGCTCGTTGTGGCTTTGAGCGAGGCGCCGGAGCGGACCCATTACGTCAGGGCAAAACCTCGGCTGCCGACGAGTATGCCGGTGGCGGGCGAAGGCACACACTTGCATTGATACCGTTAGCGGGCCTCAAAAAAATCGGAAATCTGTCGAACATATAGTAGATGACGATGTTGCAGCGTCCTGTCCGGCGGGCGACCAAGTTGCCGCCACTCATCCTGCATCCTTTTGCCGACCAGCAGGGTCCTGCGAAGCTCGTCGAGAGTTCGCGTGCGAGTTTGATGTTGCAAGGGTTTTTGCCCAGGGACGAATATGGCGCAGAAGAGCTCGAGCGGCTTCTGCTGGAGGGTCGGCTGAGTGAGATCCGGATGCTGTATTACGTCGGCAAGGATCTTTTGCGGTGGATGCAGCAGTGCCTGGAACACGTCGGGCGCGATGGCATGGACCTGGAAGGTCTTACGCTGCAAAGCTTCGCTTCGCTGCTGATCGAAGACACTCCTCCGCTGGTGAGAGAGAAGCTGGCGCGCTGGGGCGTGGTGGACTTCAAGTCGATCTTCTCCCGGGCGATTGCGCTGAACGTAATGTTTGCGGAGTGTCCGCGAAGGGAGTTGCTGGGCGACGAGTTCGTTCGCAACTACTACAGGTATGCAGATACCGTGTACGTTTGCCATCGCGGGATGCATCCCTTTCGGGTCGCGAGCTCAGAGCTGTTCGATTTCGACCTTTTTGCGTCGGGTGAATACTCGCGAATGCTCGAGCGCGAGTGGGAAGGCGCCTAGCAGGACGCTGAAAACTCCTCCAAAAAAATTTAGCCACGGACGAAAACGGATAAACACGGATTGGAAACAATGGTCTTATCCGTGTCCATCGCGCTCGCGATATTATGAGGCGCATGAACCGCCGGGCATTCGTTTTTACTGCTGCTTCCTTCTCCCGTATTCTCGGTGCGAACAACCACGTTCGAGTGGGCCTGATCGGCTCCGGTGGTCGCGGCCGATGGGTCGCCGAGAATATCTCGAAGGCTCCGAACACCAGCTTCACAGCTTTCTGTGATGTGGATGAGGACACGGCGGCTAAGGCTAAGGCTCAGAAGTGGGCAGCTCCGGAGGCGAAGCAGTTTAGCGACTTTCGTAAGCTGCTCGAGCTGAAGGAACTCGATGCGGTGTTGGTGGCGACGCCGGACCACTGGCACGCGATCCCGACGATCTATGCGATCCAGGCGGGCAAGCATGTGTACGTCGAGAAGCCGCTCGCCCACAACATCCGTGAAGGCCAGGCGATCGTCAAGGCCGCTCGCAACAGCAACAAGATCGTGATGCCGGGAACACAGCAGCGCTCGGCGACGCACTTCCCTGAGGTCGCGGACTTCATCCAGAGCGGAAGGCTCGGCAAAGTTGCCTATGTGCGGGTTTGGAACTTCATCAACATGCTGCCGGATGGGATCGGGCATGCAGAGGATGAGGCAACGCCGCCCGGTCTCGACTGGGACATGTATCTCGGACCTGCTCCAAAGAGGCCTTTCAACAGGCTGCGGTTCCAGCGGACGTATCGCTGGTTTTGGGACTACGCCGGCGGCTTCATCACGGACTTCGGAACGCATCGGTTCGACACGGTGCACCAGATCATGGGGTCGGACAAGCCGCTCACGGTTTCGGCGACGGGCGGTCGTTATGCGCTCAAGGACGACGGCGAATTTCCGGACATGATGCAAGTGACGTATCAGTATCCAGACTTCGTGCTGAGCTATGAGGCGTGCACCATGAGCGCTCATGGAATCGGCGGCCGGACTACCGGCATGAAGTACTACAACATGAAAGGCGCCGAGGATCGTCCGCATGGCATGGCCTTCTATGGGACCAATGGCGCGATCTTTGCCGACCGCATCGGATACGAAATTTATCCGGATGGCGATAAGATCCAGCGCTCGTTCAAGAACACGACCGACGCCACGCCGCTTCATGGGCCGCACTTCATTGCAGCCATTCGAGGCGAGCAGAAGCCGCGGACCAACGCGGAGACTGGACATCGTGCAACGATCATTGGGCACCTCGGAAACATCGCGTTCAAGACGGGCCGGAAGCTGCAATGGGATGCGGAGACGGAGACCATCAAGGGAGATGCCGAGGCGACACAGCTGATGGGTCGTGTGGCTCGCAAGCCCTGGGATGTTCTGAGCAGCTAGCCTGCCCGGTGCATGGCACAATAGAAGCACTGATGATCGAAATCGTTCGCCTGGGTGTCTCCGCCGAGCACACCCGCGTGGCTCTTTTTGACTTCGACGGAACCCTTTCGACAATTCGATCCGGCTGGATGGATGTGATGGTTCCCATGATGGTCGAGCTGCTGGTGGAAACCAAAAGCGGCGAGACCGAAGAGGAACTCACGGAGATCGTGCGGGATTTTGTGGGCCGTCTGACCGGCAAGCAGACCATGTATCAAATGATCGAGCTTGCAGAGCAGATCACGAAACGTGGCGGCACGCCGCTCGAGCCGCTCGACTACAAGCGCATGTACCTCGATCGTTTATGGACGAAGATCGAGGGCCGCGTCGCTGAGCTTCGAAAGGGACATGTGAGTCCAGAGAAGTACCTGGTGCCTGGTTCGCGAGCTTTGCTCGAAGCTTTGAAGGATCGCGGCTACAAGATGTATCTTGCGAGCGGCACCGATGATGTCTACATGCAGGAAGAGGCTCGCTTGCTCGACGTGCATCGCTACTTCGATGGCGTGCATGGGGCGCTCGATGACTTCAAGAGCTTCTCCAAGGCAATTCTGATTCAGAAGATTATCTCGTCAGCCGAGTTTCGCGGGGATGAGTTCCTCGGCTTTGGCGATGGCTACGTCGAGATCGAGAACGTGAAGCAAGTTGGCGGAGTTGCGATTGGTGTGGCGTCGGATGAGCCGGATTGTGTCGTCGTCGATGAGTGGAAGCGCGAACGGTTGATCGGGGTCGGGGCGGATTACATCGTCCCGAACTATCTGTCTCTCGACGAGCTGTTCGGACATTTGTATCCTGCGGCGGCTCCGGCGACCCACTCGTAAACTCAGGCCCGGCATGAGCACGCTTGCAATCGATGTAGGCGGCACCAAGTTCACCATGGCCGTCTTCTCGGAGGGTCGGATGCTGGACCGCGAGACACGAAGGACGGATCGCGGTGGCGGGCGCGACTGGATGCTCGACCAGATCACGCAGATCGGTCGGGAGTGGCGCAGGCTGTATCGATTCGAGCAATGCGGGATCGGCTTCGGAGGGCCCGTCCTCTACGAGCTGCAGCGAGTCGCTCTCTCGACCCACGTGGGCGGATGGCAGGACTTCCATCTTCCCAACTACGTGAAGAACGTGCTGGGTGTCGGGGCCGTGATGGACAATGACGCTAACGTGGGCGGTCTCGGCGAGCTGACGTACGGAGCCGGACGCGGCATGTCGAACATTTTCTACATGACGCTCTCGACCGGCATCGGCGGAGGCATCCTGGTGGACGGCTCGATCTATCGAGGCGCGGACTCCTATGCCGGCGAGCTTGGCCATATGACCCTGGTCCCGGATGGACCGGATTGTCTTTGCGGGAGTCGCGGGTGCTTTGAGCGGATGTGCTCGGGCTTGTGGCTCGAACGCGATTACGGAAAGTCTGCGGAGCTCCTGATGCAGGATCCGGAGTTCGTGCGCAAGTACGTGGTCCATCTCGCGATGGGTCTCAAGACCGTTCTGATGCTGCTGAACCCGGAGCGGATCGTGATCGGCGGGGGCATCAGCAAGGCGGGCGAGGCGCTCTTCGGACCACTTCGAGAAGAGCTCGGGCGTCAGATGACGGCGTGGTCCCGAGCCCGAGTCGACGTGGTTCCGGCGATACTGGGGGATGACAGCGTGCTTTGGGGTGCGCTAGCCTTAGCGGAACAAGTATGAACTTTGTAGAACAATATCGCAACGAGTTGCAGAGCACTCTGAACCAGGTGGATGCATCCAAGGTGCAAACCATCATCGAATGGTTCAAAGATGCCAGGGCTAACGGTCGTAACATCTTCGTCTGCGGAAACGGGGGCAGCGCCTCCACGGCTTCTCATTTCGTATGCGACATGGTGAAGGGCGCGAGCTTCCAAAAAGCTAACCGCTTCCGCATCACCGCACTGACCGACAATCTTCCGGCCATCACGGCTTACTCGAACGATGTCAGCTACGACGTCGTGTTCGTTGAACAGCTAAAGAATTTCGCAAAGCCCGGCGATGTCGTAATGGCGATCAGCGGCTCCGGCAACTCGCCGAATGTTCTGCGTGCGGTCGAGTATGCGAACTCGATCGGCTGCAAGACTGTTGCCTTGACTGGTCGGGATGGCGGTAAGCTAGGGCCTCTGGCGAACCTCCAGGTGCAGGTCCCCGTGCAACACATGGGACGTATCGAGGATGCGCACATGGTGGTGTGCCATATGGTCGCCTACTACTTCATGGACACCGAACGCTAGGCGGTTCAACCCGTGGCGGTTGTTGAAGCCAAGATACAGACGGTCGAGGATATCTACTGCCTTGTTCGCGAGGCCGTGACCTCGAGGCGTCCGATAGCGGCCAACTACGATGGCCACCGTCGATTCATGTGTCCGCATCGGCTCGGGCGGAATCAGGAGGGTCGGTTGCGGGTGCTCTGTTACCAATACGGTGGAACAAGCACCAGCGGGCTCGAACCGCCAGGGTCGGCGGCGAACTGGCGTTGCCTGGTGCTCGAGAAGCTCGGGAGAGTTGAGCTTCTCGAAGGCGAGAAATGGCGGACTGCACCGAATCATACCCGGCCTGCGACGTGCGTTCCGGATGCAGACGTCGATGCGGAAGACTTCGCCACTTAGACTGTCAGCACGATCTTCGAGACACCGTCGCGGTAGCCTTCGAGCATTTCGAAAGCGCCTTGAATCTGATCGAGCGCGCGGGTGTGGGTCACCAGGCCTGCTGCGATGTCGGGCCGTTCCCTGAGGAGTTCCACGCCATCGTGGGCTTCGTTGTTCGAGCGGCGGACTGAGTAGAAGTAGAGTTCCTTGCGGCGCATCGTATGGAAGCGGAACGGGATGTGGACACCGGTCGGCACTCCAGTGATCACGACGCGGCCGGCGTTGCGTGCGAGGTCGAGCGAGTCATTGAAGGTGTCGTCTTTGCTGGCGCAGTCGATGACGACATCGGCGCCTCGCTTGTTGGTATCCGCGATGATCTGTTCCTTAGCGCCGTTCGGATGGAGGACGGCATCGGCTCCGAACTTCTTCGCCATGTCGCGGCGGTATTCGAGAGGCTCGATTACCCAGACGCGGCGGGCTCCACGGACCTTCGACAAAATCAGTGTCAGCAGGCCGATCGGGCCGGCGCCGAAGATGACTACGTCTTCTCCCTGCCCTACCTGGGCGAACTTCATCGAGTGATAAATGATCGACATGGGCTCGAACATGGTCGCGTGTTCGAAGGACATGCCTTCTGGAATCGGGAGCAGGTTCTTCACCGGCAACGTCACGTACTCGCGAAAGAAGCCCGGGAAATCGGGCGAGCTGAGGAACTCGACGTTAGGGCAAACGTTGTGATGCCCGGTCATGCAGAACTCGCAGTGATAACAATACTTCGCGGGCTCGCACATGACCTTGTCGCCGATCGAAATGCCGGTGACGGCGGAACCGGTCTTGATGACTTCACCGGCCGGCTCATGGCCGAGCACCATCGGGTACACACAAGGTGTGTCGCCGATGGCTCCTTCGCTGAAGTAGTGGAGGTCTGAGCCACAAATACCGATGGCTCGGATCTTCACGAGCACTTCATCGGCGGAAGGCTCAGGGGCGGGCACGTCGATCATCTGGAATTGATGAAACGAGGAGAGTTGGGCTACTTGCATGGAACTCATTAGTCTATCTCTGAGGCTGCCAGGGCAGTGCCAAGCGAGCACCGGTTTCACGAGAGCGCTTGAGGTCGAGCACCAATATGCCGGACGCAGTCGAGCGGACCTCTGTCATCTCTTCGTCGTCGACCTCCAGAACATAGGATCGTGACGGTGCGAGACCGAGCAGCAGGCGGAGACCCGGGTCGTCCTTACGAATCTCGAACTTCATCGGTACGGTGCCCTTTTGAATCGCGACATCGCCAACGCGGTCCTGCTTCGGTAGCCCAGTCCGACGTTGGCCGTTGTCGAAAGACTGCGGCTGACCATCGATAATGCCGAACCAGGTCGCGTCTTCATCCCAGGTGGAGCGAGCGAGGACGAGCCCTCGGATCGGGTCGTAGAAGTAGGTCGGCAGGTTTTGATAGGTCAACCCGGGCTGGTAGGGGTTCGCCCAGAGAAACTCGTAAGCAACGCCGAGGCTCCCGTTGAGCTGGTAGTGGTCATTGTTCACCCAACCTTGCAGGAACTGCACCTCGACCGAGTTGCGATCGAAGGCAATCATCGAGAGTTCAGCGATGCGTGAGAAGGTTGCATCCTTGAGATCGGGATCGCCGCGACCGGAGTACGCGGGAATGCGGTAGTCGTTCTCGCTCGACGGGAATGGCGCCGGATAGTAAGAGAGCAGTTGGACGTGAGGGAGGTTCCTGAAGAACTCGCCATAGCTCTCTCGCAGGTCGTTGTTGGTGTTGTCGCGGACGGCGTGCAGGATCTCATAAATAGCGAAGAGCTCGGGGCCGTTGATGCGTTGGCGGCGTGTGGTGAGGCTTTGGGCGGTCTTGGTCCAGTCGTTCCGGATGATTTGTTCGAGTGTCTCGCCCTTCCCCAGCACGATTGCGGCGAGGATGCGGCTACGGAGGGTCAGGATGTCAGGCGATGGACCGCTCATGACCTTGGTGAGGCGGGCACTCAGGTTGGCCTTTTGAGCCTCGCTGAGTTGGTTCTGGCACCAGTCGTAGACGAGCGCGACGTGGCGGGGATCCGCGTTAGAAGCTAAAGCCGATTGAATGGCTCGTGCCGCCGATTCGGGTTGTTCCGTGACCTGAAAGTAAAGACCGTGGGCAACGGCTGGTTCCGGAAACTGGGCCTTGCCGCTGATGAGTGTGTCGAACTGTGTCCAACGTTGGGACATGCGCTCTCGTTCGCGCTTCAACAGCCGGAGTCGCTGAGCATTCAGGAACAGCCTGGGATGTTCCGTGTAGATCTCCCACTTGCCCTCGGAGGTCTGCGTCTCGGATTGGGCGAAGGCAGATGTAACTGTCAGGAACATGGACAGGAGTCCAATTCGGAGCATCGGTGTCCAGTGTGTCATAGCGACACACGCCGCGCATCCCGGCGCCGCGTAAGGCACTCGAATCACGCATTTTCCTCCTTTGTTTCCATCAACTTACGTTGGGTCATCAATGGCCAAACGCTTGCTCCGTACTAGGCGAATTGATGGAGTAGTTCTTTGCAACCTGTCCCTCTGGTGCCAGCGAAGCCGGAGCAAGCGAGTGGGATGCAGGAAACCGTGCTTGCGGGAACGGGTGCTTGGGTTTCGTACCAGCTCACTCGTCCGGAAATGACTGACGCCAGAGGGCACTTTTTGGTGCCCTAAGATCTTTGAAACTCCTTCGGCTGTCGAGGCGAATGTCTCGCCGAAGGGAACACGAGCTTGCCGTAGGTCCTGGTCTCCGTGGAGTCAGGCGTCCTGGTGGGGAAATGATTTGGACGCGGGCCCTGCCAGACACAGCCGGACACATCGATGCCGGACCTAAAGCCCAAACGGGCGTGACCGCATCAAGGAAGGAAGCCATTTACCCCCAAATTCTTTCCTGGGTGCGGTCTTTCTTTTGCGCACACCACTATACCGCTCTATCTTGATCCAGTTAGAATTCCGGTAGTCGTTTTTGGCGTGTTAATCTGGCACAGCACCCCAGTAAAACATGCGAATCGTTCAATTAACCGGGCCACGGCTGGAGCATCGGATCGCCATGGTCGAAGGGCATTACCTGCGCCTGCTGCAGCAGTATGGGTCGACCTACGAACTAGCGTTTGCAGCGATTGATGCTGAGCGTCCGTTGTCCGAACTTATTGGTGAGAATCTCTCTGAGGAGACCCTGGATTACGATGCCGTCTGGGAAGGCATCGGCGATTGGGATTTGCGGCCGTCGTTCAGCCACGACGGCGACCCATCGCGCCTGCTGGTCAGCGGCACGGGGTTGACACATAGGGTCAGCGCACAGAACCGGTCGTCCATGCATGAGGCAGCGACCCAATCCTCATTGACGGACAGCATGAGGATGTACTACTGGGGCCTCGAGGGCGGCTCCCCGACGCGCG
>DASQVJ010000747.1:0-5307 GCA_035640835.1 Bryobacteraceae bacterium | reverse complement strand
ATGCCCAAAGCGCGATTGATCACCACAGGAGCCGGATGTCTCGCAGCGGCACATGCAATCTTCTGGACGCTGGTAGCTCCGGCCAACCGCACGATGGCCGCCTACGACCTTGACGCGATTCCTGCTGAGTGGCAACGATGGCGCGATCAGTGGGAGTACTCTCATGCGGCACGCGCGGTCCTTTTGACCGGAGCGCTCGGTGCATCCGTAGCCGCTGTTCTCAGTGATCGGGATAAGCAGGATCAAGCCGCGCTCCAGCAACGAGCATGACCCAAGCCATACCGAGCCCGCGCACACGGAACGAGCGATGGCGTCTCACTTCATCGCAGCGAAAGTTCGTGATGGTGTTGCATGCCATTTCCGGCATCGGTTGGATGGGTGTTGATATCGCACTCTTCCTGCTGCTCTGGAACGCCCGTACTACAACGAATGCAATCGAAGCGATCACCGCCTACACCGCGGTAAGCCTGATCGTTCCCACCGCCGTCCCCCCACTTTGCCTCGGCGTGCTCGCCACCGGACTACTTCTGGGTTGGGGAACTCCGTGGGGCATCCTCCGTCACTGGTGGGTTTTCGTAAAGTTGCTGCTCGCCGTGGTTATGACAATTCTGGTCTTCCGCGCGCTCGTCCCTGCGGTCCAGACCATGCCCGCTCTCGGCAACTTCGCCACTGCTGATGCCGTGCGCGCCAAGCTCGGACCCTTGGGTATTCAACTGATGTTTCCTCCAGCCGTATCCTTTGTGCTGTTGGGTATCGCTACAGTGCTCTCGATGTTCAAGCCCAAAGGACTCACACCCTGGAGCACGGCCTCGTAGATATGGCTGCCCGTGTTCATCCGTGGCTAATTAGCCTTTTTCACCCCTCAAGACCTCCTCCGCCACCACCGCCGTGTTTGCCTGGATCGTGACCGTATCCTCCACGTCCCGCGCATACCCTCCAGCCAACGTCACGACAAACGGTATCGACGCCGCCCGAGCCTTTCCCAGCACCAACTCATCCCTCCGCCGCAGACCCTCCATCGTCAACTTCAGCCCACCCAACTGATCGTCGAAGTACGGATCCGCACCCGCGACGTAGTAGACAATGTTTGGCCGGAACTCCGCTAACGCAGGCTCATAGGCCTGCCGGAGCTTCGGGAGGTATTCCTCATCGCCCACGCCGTCTTCCAGGTGAATATCAACTGTCGAGGGAGGCTTCTCCGCCGGGTAATTGTTGTACTGGTGAATCGACAGCGTAAAGACGCTCGGATCGTCCTGAAAGATGTATGCCGTTCCATTTCCGTCATGGACATCGCAATCCACCACCATCGCGCGTTCGATCAGGCCCTCGTGCTTCAGCGTCCGAATGGCTACTGCTACGTCGTGAATCGCACAGAATCCTTCGCCGTGCGCCGGAAATGCGTGGTGAAACCCGCCGCCCACGTTATAAGCGCCGCCTTGCTCCAGAGCAAGGCGCCCACACAAAATACTGCCCCCGGCCGACAAATAGAACCCCCGCACCAATTCCTTGGACCACGGCAACTCCAGTCTGACTAACTCGTGGATCCCAAGGGTGCCATCCCGAAATCGGGATACCCAATCGGGTGTATGGACCAGCAATAACTGTTCGTCGCTAGCTTCCGTCGGGGTTAGAATCTCCTCCGCAGCGACGATCTTTTCCGCCACCAGCCGGTCGCGGATCATTCGAAATTTGACGGACGGAAAGACGTGCGCCCCCAGCCGAAGGTCGTACTCCTGATGATAAACCACTTTTAGCAAAGACATCTTTAGGCGCTCTTATTGTATCGATATGACTCACGGGGCGTGACAGGATTCTTCGCGAGAACGCGACGCAGGCGCCAAACCTGGTAATTCTTTCGGACACCCTCCCAAAAGCCGCCAAACCATCTACATAGAATCAATAGGTTACATGCGGAACTTTGATTGCTTACTGCAGGCTGGGAGGATTCTGCAAATTATGAAATTGGCTACATGCTTGCTTCTGAGCGGATGTTTGCTCCTGCCGATCTCCGCTCAAGAGAAGTCGGTGGGAGGAGAATTGAAAGATGCCGGAAAAGCGACGGGTCGTGCCGCCAAGAAAACCGGCAAGAAGGTTGCGCGCGGGTCGAAGAAGGCGGTGAACAAGACCGCCGAGAAAACCGAGGAAGGCGCTGCGAAATTGAAGGGCAAAACACAGGACTAAATACAGAAAGTCCTTCAATGTAAACTACCGTTTTCTTCCCGGGCGCTGTTCCGTCATCCCACGGACAGCGCCCGTCCCTGTGCCTGCATAGGTTCGACTTTTTCTGATTCCTCGCCGTCTTCTAATCTCAGAGTCAGTATTTGCTGTCCGCGTTCGTATTACTTTTCTGTCTTTAGTACTAAAAGCTGTAGAAATCAGGGAGGAACTCGTGCGACGCTTGGAACTTTTCCGCGTGGCTATGTTGTGGACGGCTGTCTTTACCGTCCTTGGATCTGGGCATGCTGCTGCACAGCAGCAGAACACGGTGCTGGTCAGCCCGGGTAGCTTCGTTTTTACTCATCAGTTCGGGAATCCGACCCCGCCGGTTGAACAAAACCTCAACGTGCTGTCGACGTCCGGGAATGTCCCTTTTAGCATCACGTTCGCGCCTTCAGAACCGGCAAACGTGGCGCCCTGGATCATCCTCGCTCCTGTGGATACCAGTGGCACATTGCAAACGCCCAGCATCGTTCGTGTTGTGCCTGTCCCGCAAAACCTCCCTGTTGGTACCTACACCGGAAAGATCACCATTACAGCAAACAACGTCACCAACCCGACCGCCACTATCCAGGTCACACTGCGCATCGTTCCACAATCCGAGCTCGACGTAAGCCCGAAGAACCTGACGTTCACATCGGCAGTCAATCAAGCTCCTGCACAGCAATCCATCCAGGTGAACTCCACCGGATCGCCTCTTGCCTTCAGCGCGACTCCGACACAGAACAACGGTCCGCAAGGTTGGCTCGTCGTCGACCCCGCAACCGGAACCACAAATCGTCCGGTGACCGTGAGCGTAAACTCGACGAATCTCGCGCCTGGTACGTACACAGGAGTCGTCAATATCGCCTCCGGCGGAGCCGCCAACTCGCCGCAGCAAGTCCAAGTGACTTATACCGTCACGGCCACGCCGACCCTCACGGCAAACCCAGCCGGACTCACCTTCAACTTCCAGGTCGGTACAACGGCTCCGGCGGCTCAGACCGTTGCGATCGCATCGGCGACCCAGAATGTGACGTTCGCGGCCACAGCCGATCCCGGAACGACACCGGGCTGGCTCGCGGTGTCGCCGGCATCTGCAACCACTCCTTCGAATCTGTCCGTCAGCGTCCTCCCGGCAAACCTGCCCCCGGGAGCTTACACGGGACGCATCAATGTCTCTGCTCAGGGCCTTGGAACTCTCCAGATCCCTGTCACCCTGAATATCAGCACCACACCGCTGCTCGATGTTTCGGCCTCGGCCCTTACGTTCAACTCTCAGTTCGGACAAGCCGTACCCCAACAAACCATCAACCTTGGCAGCACCAGCACGCCGCTGAACTTCAACTTCGATCTGGAGCCCGTCGGAAGCTGGTTGGTAGCAGGAGCGACCGGGGCCGCCACTCCCGCGAGCCTCGTCATTGGCGTACTCCCGCAAAGTCTACAGCCCGGAACCTATACCGGAAAGGTCACGATTCGTGCGCCGCAGGCCGGCAACAATCCACAGGTTGTCAATGTCACCCTGAATGTCAGCACGGCCGTTGTGCTCCAGGTGAGCCAGGCCACGTTGAACTTCACCGCCAGTTCCGGCGGACCCACGCCTGCATTCCAGACCTTCAACGTGACATCGTCCGACGGCAGCCCTCAGACGTTTAACATTACCCGCACCACAAGTGATGGCGGCCAGTGGCTCGTGGTCGACCGAGCCTCGGCAACCACTCCGGCCAACGGCATCCAGGTTGCCGTCAATCAGGCGGGTCTCGCTCCTGGCAACTACACGGGGAGCGTCGTGGTTACGCCTGCCAACAGCGGCGGTCCTCCACAGACGGTTCAAGTCAACCTTACGGTCTCGGGCCAGTCGTCGTTTACGGCCACTCCGGCGACGCTCGCGTTCACGCAGATCGTCGGCAGCAATCCTCCTGCGGCTCAAACCGTGCAGCTCACGAGCGCGCCTTCAAATCTTGCGTTTGTCGTGCAGATCCCGCAGGCCGCTTCCTGGCTGACGGTCAGTGCAACAGGAGGCAACACTCCGGCGACTCTGACGTTCACAGCCAATGGCACCAATCTCGCTCCGGGGACGTACAACGCTGCCGTCGCCATCCTTGCCGGCAACAACCCCCAGCAGACCATCCCAGTCACGCTGACCGTAGCATCCTCGGCCAGCCTGCAAGTCGCGCCGACATCGTTGACCTTCAACTATGCATCGGGAGGACAGTTGCCCGCGGCTCAACAGCTCGCTTACTCGAGCAATGGCGGCGCCATCGACTTCCGGGTCGCTGGCTCGGCTAACTGGATCCGTTTGAGTCCCGCGGAAGGCCGGACACCGGCGAGCGTCAATGTAACGATCGATCCGACAGGGCTCGCACCGGGCACTTACGACGGCCAGATCACCAGCACGGCTACTGGCGTCAACGTACCCGCTCCCGTCGCTATTCGCCTCGTCATCACAGGACCGCCTGCCCCATCCATCACCGATTTCCAGAATGGTGCCAGCTTCCTGGCGAGCGCTGCAGCCCCGGGGCAAATCATCACCATTCGAGGCGTCAACCTCGGACCTGATCCCGGTGTCGCGTTCACCCTGAACGCGCAGGGGCGTGTGCCGACCGTTGTATCCGACACTCGTGTCTTCTTCGACGGCATTGCAGCACCCGTCATCTATGCATCGCGTCAACAAGTGAACGCTATCGTCCCCTATGCTCTGGCGGGACGCTTCTCCACTCGTGTTCAAGTCGAGTACCTAAATCAGCGCTCGAATACACTCGACCTTCGCGTCGTTGATTCGGCTCCCGGAGTGTTCACAACCGGCGGTGGTCGCGGTCAGGCAGCGCTGTTGAACCAGAACAGCTCCGTGAACAGTTCGACCAACCCTGCCGCTCGCGGCTCCATCGTCCAGATCTTCCTTACCGGTGAAGGTGCGACAAGACCCGAAGGCATCGACGGCTTCGTGCCACTCATTGCAGCCGACCTGCGTACTCCGGGGCTTCCCGTGGTGGTCCGCATCGGTGGGGTGCAAGCCGAGACCGTATACGCCGGCTCAGCTCCACAAGCCGTGCTCGGCCTGATGCAGATCAACGCTCGCGTGCCTCAGAACATCGGCACCGGCAACCAGTC
>DASQVJ010000746.1:0-10114 GCA_035640835.1 Bryobacteraceae bacterium | reverse complement strand
GGAGGTGTTGAGCTCGAGTGTGAGTTTCGACGCCTCTCAATCGATCCACTACATTCACAACACGGAAGGCACCACGCTGCGAGTTCCCGAAACGCTGCATTACGTCACTCTGCGCGCGGCTGCACAAGCCCCCGATGGAATGTCCGTGCGCGACTATACGATGCTTGCTGCTCGGGCATCGAGTGATTTGCCTCCAGAAGCGGAGCAATCGAAGGCCATCACTGCGCTTGCCGAGAACGTTAAGAGTTTGGCGGCTGCTCCGCTGGCTGAGAGCTACTCGGGTCCGGTGTTGTTCGAAGGTGTGGCTGCGTCTCAAGTCCTGGCTGATGTATTCGGAGCCCAGCTTAGTGTGCCTCGACGTCCGGTCAGCGACTCGAGTCGTAACCTGCCGTTTCAGCCGAGTGAGCTGGAAGGGAGGATCGGCTCGCGTGTCCTGCCCGAAGACTTCGACCTCGTAGACGATCCTTCCTTGACCAACTGGAAGGGTCGTCCGCTGCTCGGGAGCTACGCGGTGGATGAAGAGGGTGTCGTGCCGAAGCCGCTCAACGTCGTCGAGAAAGGCAAACTGCAGCACATGCTGTTGACGCGTCAGCCGGTCCGCGGCTTCGAGGGGTCGAATGGACGCGCTCGCGTTCCTGGACCCTACGGTGCCCGTGCGGCGACGTTCAGCAACCTGATCCTGAAGACGAGCGCGCCGACGAAAGACACGGACCTGAAGAAAAAGCTTTTGGACATTATTGGGAAACGCAACAAGCCGTACGGGATGATTGTGCGTAAGCTCGACTTTCCTTCGACAGCGTCGATGGAAGAGTTCCGGCAGATGGCGGCGAGCTCGGGCGGTGGCAGGCCGGCGAGCGCTCCGATCCTTGTCTATCGCGTGTACCCTGATGGTCGTGAAGAGCTGGTACGAGGGTTGCGATTCCGTGGCCTGAACGTGCGCTCGTTTCGCGACATCCTGGCGGCCGGTTCGGAGTCGCATGTGTTCCATCTGTTGAACAATCTTGCGCCGATGAGCCTGGTGGGCGCCGGGTCGTACGTGGCGCCGCAATCGGTCATCGCTCCTTCGCTGATTTTCGAGGATGTGGAACTCGATCGCCCGCAGGAGAACATGCCGAAAGTGCCTGTTGTACCTCCTCCGGCGTTAGTGTCGTCTCGATAGTCGATGCGGTTGATCAGCAGAAGCGTATTCCGGGAGATCGCGCTCAACGCGCTGCTTGGGACGATGCTTTTTACCTTCGTCCTGTTCCTGCAGCAGATCAGCCGTCTGTTCGCGCTGCTGGTCCGGAGCACGGCTCCGCCGACCACGGTGGGCTCGTTGTTCCTGCTGATCTTGCCGTCGGTGCTGACCTTCACGATTCCTGTGGGTGTGCTGGTGGGTACCTTGATCGGACTCACCCGCATGTCGGCCGACAGCGAGATTACGGCACTTCGAGCGTCCGGGTACTCTGCTCGTCGATTATTCGGTCCGGTGATGATGTGGGCTCTTATCGGAACCATCATCACGGGTGCGGCAACGTTATATCTCACGCCCTGGGCGATCCGGCAGCGCTACAAGCTTCTCACCAAGCTCGCGGCGGCGCAGCTCACCGCGGAGATCCAACCGCGCGTATTTGAAGAGCAGTTTCCGAATCGCGTTTTGTTCGTCAAAGACGTGATCGCGGGTCAGGTGATTCGTTGGAAGAACATCTTCATCGCGGATATCAGCCCTCCCGAAACTCGAGCGGTGGGTGGAGAGGAAGCGGGATCAGGTCCGCGGATCACGACGGCGGCGGAGGCGATTGCCGTACCGGACGTAGCTCGCAACCGGATTCAACTTTCGCTCGTGAACGGCACGACGCACACGGCCGGCAAGAATCCCGCTGAGTATTACAATACGTACTTCCCGGCGGGCGAGCAGGTTCTGGAAGCGGAGAAGCAATCGGACTTACGCCCGAGGCTGATCACCACAGAGATGCCAACCTCGCAGCTTTGGGTGGAGTCGGCGACTGCGCTCGACGCGCGAATCGAGCTGCATTGGCGATTTGCTTTACCTCCGGCTTGCCTGTTCTTCGCGCTGCTTGGGCTTTCGATGGGGACGTCGACGCGCAAAGGAGGCAAATCGGGAGCCTACGTTATCACCGTCTGCGTCGCGTTCCTCTATTGGATGAGCTTCACGAGCCTGTTCGGGCTCGCAAAGAGTGGAACACTTCCGGCGGGGGTCGCACTGTGGATACCGAATCTGATGGTCGGGATCGTGGGACTGTACCTGTTTGCGATCCTGGAGAAGCCCGGCGATCGCGACATCGTCGGTGCCATCATCGGCTTCTTCCGATCGACCTGGCAAAACATCACGGGCAGCCTTTCAGCACCCTCGGCAGTCGCACCGAGCTTCACGCACCGATTCTTATTTGTGCCGGCGCTGGTGGACCGTTACATCCTGAGCAGTTTCCTCTTCTACTTTGTGCTTCTGCTTAGCAGCTTCGTTTTGATGACGGAGGTCTACAACTTCTTCGAGCTGTTGAGCGACATCGTGAAGAACCGAATCCCGATGTCGACGGTCACGAACTATCTGTTCTTTCTGACTCCTCAGCTGATCTATAGTTCGGCGCCCATGAGCGTACAGGTTGCCGTGTTGGTCACGTTCGGACTGCTGACGAAGAACAACGAGGTGACGGCGTTGAAAGCGACGGGTGTGAGCCTCTACCGTCTGGCCATTCCTGTAATGATCGCCGCGATCGTTCTCAGCGGTGCCCTGTTCGCCTTCGATCACTTCGTGGTTCCTCAGGCGAATCTTGTGCAGGACCGCCTTCGTAACGAGATTCGGGCCAAGCCCGTCCAAACGTACCTTCGACCTGACCGCAAGTGGATCATGGGCGGAGACTCCCGCATTTTCTTCTACAAGTACTTCGATCCTCAAGGCGTCATGGTCGACGTCAACGTGTATGAGCTCGACCCGGCGACATTCCAGTTGAACCGGCACATCGCTGCGGACCGCGCGAGATGGGAGCCCGCTCTGAATCAGTGGATCTTCCAGAACGGCTGGTCGCGGACCATCCGGCAGGGCAGAGTCACGAACTATGCGCCTTTCCTCGGAGGCACAGCCATGTTCGGCGAGATTCGCGAGACTCCGAGCTGGTTCCTAAAAGAAGAGCTACAAGACAAGCAGATGAACTTCCGCCAACTCGCGGCTTACATCAACGACCTGAAGCAGAGCGGCTTGGACACGGTGCGACTCCAGGTGCAGTTCTATAAGAAGTTCTCCGCGCCGGTGTTCGCCTTCGTCATGGCACTGCTCGCGATTCCGTTCGCCTTCCTGAGCGGCCATCGAGGCGCCATGGCGGGCATCGGCGTGAGCTTCGGAATTGCGATCGCTTACTGGTCGGTGAATCTGTTTTTCGAGCAGATCGGCAATGTGAACCAACTGCCGCCCTATCTTGCGGCCTGGTCGCCGAACGCGGTGTTCTCGCTCGCCGGACTCTACATGCTGGCGCGCATGCGCACCTAACGGACCGATGCTTCAAGTGCAGCGCCGAGGTCGGTGTACTTCCATCGGAATCCTGATGCCGCAGTGGCCTCGGGAATGACGCGTTGACTCGTGGTCACCACATCCGCCATCTCGCCGAACATCAGCCGTAACCCGAATTTGGGGGCGGGCAGAATCGTGGGCCGGCCGAGCGCCTGACCAAGCGTTTTCGTGAACTCCTCATTGCGTACGGGCTCGGGTGCGACACCATTCAGAGGTCCGGCAGCGTTGTCCCTCTCCGCCGCATGTAGTAGCACCGAGACCTGGTCGTCCACGTGAATCCAACTCATCCACTGCTTGCCGTCGCCGAGCTTGCCTCCGAGGCCAAGACGGAATGGCGGCAGCATTTGTTCGAGCGCGCCTCCATCGGGACCAAGGACGAGACCTGTTCGAATCAGGGCGACGCGCAGCCCGAGATTCTCCGCCTGCAACGCCTCGCGCTCCCACTCGATGCACACTTCGCTGAGGAATCCCTGACCCGGCGCGGACTGCTCCGTCAGAATCTCCTCGCCTCGGTCGCCGTAGTAGCCCGTTGCCGAGGCCGACACCAGCACGCGCGGCGGATTCTTCACCTTTGCGATGGCCGAAACCAGGTTGCGAGTCCCGAGCACGCGACTATCGCGGATCTTGCGCTTTACTTCGTCATTCCAGCGCTGGGCTACAGGCTCGCCCGCGAGGTGAATCACGACGTCCGTGCCGGCAATGCTCACATCCATCGGCTCCTTCGTCGTGTCCCACCAGAAGTACTCGGCACGTGTGTCGCTCGGGCGCCTGCGACCTAACGCGTGGACCTCGTGACCCGCGTCGAGCAGCCGCGCAACTACCTTGCGGCCGAGGAATCCGGTGGCTCCCGTCAGCGCGAACTTCATGATTCGATCCATCCGAAGCAAGTCATCTTTGGTCCTCTCCGGTCGCTCTGTCCTAGGATGCCCGATTCCAGCCTTCTGGTGTAGTTGTTGCGACGGCTTAGAATGAGAGCTTGTGCGTGAAGTAAGCCTCGCTCGCTGGACGGCGGCGCAAGAACACGAGCTGGAGTTCTGGCGCTCGTGGCGAAAGCTCGACGTCTATCGCGATCTCAACCTCGAGCGGTATTGGCAAGGCGAACTTGCCAAGTTCTCGACCAACCCCGAGTTCTTCCGGAACAAGGTCATCGCCGACATCGGCTGCGGACCTTTTGGCGTCGTGCACTTTCTGTCGCAAGCCAAGCGGCGCGTCCGACTGGATCCACTGCTCGACCAATACGATGAGCGGCTCGCTTTCGGCGCCGACGATGTCTCGGCTCTGGCTCAAGGCGAAGAACTGCCGTTACGATCCGGCTCGATCGACGTCGCGATCTGCTTCAACGCGCTCGACCACATGCGCGACCCCGCGGCAGCTCTCCGCGAAATCAAGCGCACGCTTCGTCCAGGCGGACACCTGCTCCTGATGGTCCACACGTTTCCTTCGTGGACGATGCCGCTGCTGTTTATCGATCGGCTGCACCCTCATCATTGGACCGAGGATACGATTCGGAGTGCCGTCTCAGCCGAGTTTGAGCTCGCACGTGCACACTCCGAGACGCGTCGATTCGAGGTGGGCGACGGACTGCGTCAGTGGCTCACGAACCTCAAGTATGTGGCAGCGAACCAGGTGGTCAAGACGACTTACTTGGTTGGGCAGAAACGTTGAAGTCCAACGCCGAATCGAGAGACAGGTTGGCCAAGTCCCGAAGCTGATCGAGCGAGAAGCCAAATTCGTTGACCGCGACCAGGTATTCGTTCAGCAGGTTTGTTCGGAACAGCGCGGGATCATCCGTGTTCAACACGATCGGCACGCCCGCATCATAGAGCTTCCGAACCGGATGCGCGGCGAGCGACGGGACTGCACCGGTGAGCACGTTGCTTGTAACCGAGACCTCCAACGGGATCCGCTGGTCCCGGAGATGCCGCACGAGCACCGGGTCTTCAATCGATCGAATTCCATGCCCGATCCGTCTGGCACCTAGCTCGAGCGCACCCCACACCGAGGCTGGGCCACTGGTTTCGCCTGCATGGGGAACGGCGTGAAGTCCGTTGCTGCGCGCCCAGCGAAAGATTTCGACGAACCACGAAGAGGGTCCGTTCACTTCATCGCCGCCGATGCCGAGCGCCACCACGCCTCGGTCTCGATAGGCAACGGCCAGCTCAGCCACTCGCTGCACATGATCCGGTCCAAACTGCCGGACGCCATCAAAGATCCAACGCACCTGAACGGCGTGTCCTTCGGCGGCTGCCGTGATTGCATCGAAGATCGGCGCGAAGTCCTGCTCCTTCCAAAGCACGACGCCGACGGAAAGGTTCACCTCGGCGTAGACCACACCTTGGCTTTCGAGGCTCTCCAGCATCCGGTGCGTAGCGATCGCGTAATGTTCCGGTTTCGTCAGCAGCTTATTCACCGAAATGTAGCTTTTCAGAAATCCCGCGAAATTCTCAAACCTCAGCCGCTCCTCGACTTCGGCCAAGTCCAAGGATGGCTCGATCTCCAGGAGCGTTTGTGGCTCAATGGAGCCTTCCAGGTGCAAGTGCAACTCTGCCTTCGGCCAACTGCGAATCGTCTCAAGCATCGAGTGCCATAATAGCGGGCGATGGTGACCCAAGCTAGTGAAACTGCGAGCCAAGTGGATGCGATCGTTGGGGGATATCACGGTGATGCCTTCCGCATTCTGGGACCGCACGCAGTCGGCGCCCTTTCCGGAGAAGACAAGTGGGAGGTGCGGGCTTTCCTGCCACAAGCGCATTCTGCAGAGCTTGTTCTAGGCGCCAAGACCGTCCCGATGAAGAAGCGCCACGCCGAGGGATTCTTTGTCGCCCAGCTCAATGAGGAGCCCACCAATTACCGGTTTCGTGTCACGCATTGGAATGGTCAACGTGAAACGATCGAGGACCCTTACCGATTTCCACCCTTGATCAGTGAGTTCGAATTGCACCTGCACGGTGAAGGCACTCTGCATGAGGCCTATCGAATGCTGGGGGCTCACTTGACGACCGTGCAAGGTGTAGAGGGCGTGCGATTCGCCGTCTGGGCGCCAAATGCGGAAGTTGTTACCGTGGTCGGCGACTTCAACCATTGGGACACTCGCCGCCATCCGATGAGGCTTCGAAACGGGGGTGTCTGGGAGCTATTTCTGCCCGGGCTCGGACCCGGCGCGCACTACAAATACTTCATCCGCTCCCGAATGCACGGTTACCGTCAGTTGAAAGCGGATCCGTACGGTTTTTACTCGGAGATTCCGCCGAAGTCAGCCTCCGTCGTGGCGGAATTGGGCACTTACGAATGGGGTGACGCCGAATGGATGCAAAAGCGCCCACTCCAGAATCTCCTCAAGCGGCCGTTCTCCGTGTACGAAGTCCATCTCGAATCGTGGATGCGCAAGCCCGATGGCACTTTCATGAACTATCGGGAACTTGCGGTCGCGTTATGCGATTACGTGACCTACATGGGTTACACGCATATCGAGCTCCTGCCTCCCATGGAGCATCCATATTCCGGTTCGTGGGGCTACCAGGTGATCGGCTATTACGCGCCGACGGCCCGATTCGGCACGCCCGATGACTTCCGTTACTTCGTCGATCGATTGCACCAGGCAGGTATCGGTGTGATTGTCGACTGGGTGCCGGCACATTTTCCGAAGGACGCACACGGCCTTGCATACTTCGATGGCACTGCGCTGTATGAACACGCCGATCCTCGCAAGGGCGAGCACCGCGATTGGGGAACCTTGATCTTCAACTTCGGTCGAAACGAGGTGCGATCATTCCTTGTCTCGAATGCTCTGTTCTGGCTCAAGGAGTTTCATATCGATGGGCTTCGGGTGGATGCCGTGGCCTCGATGCTGTATCTCGACTACTCGCGAAAACCCGGAGAGTGGATCCCGAACGAGTACGGCGGCAACGAAAACCTGGAAGCGATTTCGTTCCTGCGTACTTTCAACTCGGAGGCCCACAAGGTGCCGGGCGCAATCACGATCGCGGAGGAGTCCACAGCCTTTCCGGGAGTTTCAAAGCCCGTTTACATGAACGGTCTCGGATTCACCATGAAGTGGAACATGGGCTGGATGCACGACATGCTCAGCTACTTCTCGCAGGATCCGGTCCATCGAAAGTATCACCACAACAAGATCACCTTCAGCCTCTTGTACGCATTTACCGAGAATTTCGTGCTGCCGATTTCGCATGACGAGGTGGTTTACGGCAAGCGGTCTTTGCTGGACAAGATGCCCGGAGATGAGTGGCAGCGATTTGCCAACACGCGAGCATTTCTTTCATACATGTACGCGCATCCAGGCAAGAAGCTTCTGTTTATGGGCAGCGATATCGGCCAGCACACCGAGTGGAATCATGAACAGCAAGTGCATTGGGAACTGCTGGGTTACGAGCCCCATCGCAAGCTGCAACTCATGGTTCGAGAGTTGAACCGGTTGTATCGGCAAGAGCCGGCAATGTACGAGGTCGACTTCCATTACAGCGGTTTTGAATGGGTCGATTTCCACGATTGGGAAAACTCGATCATCAGCTTCATTCGGAAGAGTGCCGATGGCGAGAATGGGTTGCTTGTGTGTTGCAATTTCACGCCCGTACCGCGCTCGAACTATCGGATCGGTGTGCCGCGCGAAGGCTTCTATGCCGAGATTTTCAATTCGGATTCCGAAGCATTCGGCGGGAGCAACATGGGCAATAGCGGTGGACGGCGCGCTGAGCGCATTCCGGTTCATGACCGTCCATACAGCATTGGTGCGACATTGCCACCGCTGGCCGTTGTCATCTTCCGGTTGCCGCCGGTTTAGCGAAATTTATTCGCCGATGATCTTGATCAAAGCTCGCTTGCGCCTGCGGCCATCAAATTCTCCATAGAAAATTTGCTCCCATGGGCCAAAATCGAGCTTACCGGCGGTGATCGCGACCACGACTTCTCGCCCCATGATCTGCCGTTTCATATGAGCGTCCGCATTGTCCTCGCCGGTCCGATTATGTAAGTACCCCGAAACCGGCTCATGCGGAGCCAATCTTTCCAACCACTTGTCGTAGTCCTGATGCAATCCGGACTCGTCATCGTTGATGAAAACCGACGCGGTAATGTGCATCGCATTTACCAGCACCAAGCCTTCGCGAACGCCGCTTTCTCTAACAGACTCTTCCACCTGCTTCGTAATGTTTACAAAGCCTCGGCGATTGGGCACCTCAAACCAAAGTTCCTTACGATAGCTTTTCATTGTCCTCTGCTTATTTTTAGCCAACTTAGAGGCCGAAACATTTGGCAGGTGATTTGCTTAGTACTTTGTGATGGCAGAGCCTACAAATCTGGGGCATGAGATCGAAAAACTCCAACGGTTACGGCGAGTGCTGGAGAGAACGCGCGAGAAGAACCAGCAGCTCGCGTCCGATGTGAATTCGGTCCTTGCCGACTACTCGAGCCGCCGGCGCAAGCGCTCCTCGGTGAAAGATCAGCAGCGGCCATCCGAAAAGCCGTAGCACAGCAGTTCCCACCTGCTAACCGCATCCTGGCAGCAACTTTGCACTAACCGACGCAGTATGCGTCTCTTGCTGAGCATTTTGTTTCTTGCCGGAACGTTTGGTTTCGTTTTGGCACCGGAACTCGCCGCTGAGCGTTCCAATTCGACCTTGCGAACCGTTGGTCGCAACCAACACGAACGCCTGTTCGTGATCTGGCACCGGGAGGACCGCGGCCATGTTGCCTGATCCTGAACCGATGCCCCCGCCGTTTTTCTTTTGAGCCCTGAACTTTACGTGCCCCAGGCAGCTTGGCGTGGAGTTTATAATTGAACTTCACGCCAAGACTGCAGGTCCAGAAGCTTGGCGCGACTCTCGCAAAAAGGAAGCACATAGGACAAGCATGGCTGTCACAGGCGCAGGACTGGAAGGCATTATCGCCGCGGAATCCGAGATTTGTTACATCGACGGCGACGCCGGCATTCTCAGCTACAACGGCTACAACATCCACACGCTAGCTGAAAATGCGGTGTTCGAGGAGGTCATCTTCCTCCTTTGGAACGGCGGGCTGCCGAAGAAGGACGAATTGGATTCACTGCGGTCGGCTCTAGCGTCGACACGGGAGATACCGAAAGAAGTGACGGAGTTCTTGCGGAGCGTACCGAAGGCTCCGCCGATGGACGTGCTTCGAACGGCCGTTTCCATGCTCTCGCTTTATGATCCTCTTGCCCGCGATAACTCCATCGAGGCGAGCATGAAGAAAGCGGTGGAGCTCATGTCTCAGACCGCGACCATCGTGACCGCGTACGATCGTCTTCGGAACGGCAAGGAGATTATTCCCGGCGATCCTTCCCTCAGCTTCGCCGCGAACTTCCTTTACACACTGACCGGCAAGAAACCGGAAGCGATCATGGAGCGCACCTTCGACGTCGCTCTCACCCTGCATGCTGACCACGAGCTCAATGCGTCCACCTTCGCTGCTCGCGTGACGGCTGCCACGCTGTCCGATATTCACTCGGCCGTGACGTCCGCCATCGGCGCTTTGAAAGGACCGCTGCACGGCGGCGCCAATGAAGACGTGATCAAGATGCTGCTCGGTGTCGGCGGCGATCCGGAAAAGGCTGTCGCCTCTGTAAGGGAGAAGCTC
>DASQVJ010000745.1:0-5422 GCA_035640835.1 Bryobacteraceae bacterium | reverse complement strand
CCGCTTTATCGAGAGACTGTACGGCTAGCGACGGTCGGTCTTAAGTTGGAGACCGTTCTGGGGAGCGAGCGGCTGAAAGCCGAAGCGGAAACCGCGAACGTGGAACTCGAAGCGCTCAAGCTGCGCAACCCGATCGCGACGCAAATGGAGTCGCTCAATGAACTCATGGGCCGGCCCGTGAATACACCCTTCCGGACAGCGGGCATTGAGCACATCGTTGAGCAAAGGCTCGATGCGGAAGACGCGATCCAAAAAGCTCTGACCCAACGTCCGGAGTTGAGGCAGGCAAGCCTTGAGATTCAGAAGGCCGACCTCGAGGTTCGGGTCAAGAAGGCCGAGTACATCCCAGACGTTAGTCTGGGGCTCTTATACGCCTCCGCTTTCAACTTTGGAAGCACTCTGTCGAAGAACCTGGCGGGTGTCGGCCTGTATCTCAACTGGGAAGTGTTCGACTGGGGCCGCAAGAAGCAGGAGATGAATGGCAAGCGCCGTACGGCAACGAAGGCGCGCATTAGCGAGGAAGCTCTCCAGCGGCGAATCCAGGTGGAAGTGGCGCAAGCAGTCCGGCAGTGCGTCGAGGCCGCGCAACGAGTCAAGGTGAGCACGCTGGCGCTGAAGGCCGCTCGGGAAGGTTTACGCGAGCAGCAGTCTGCATTCGGCCGTGAGGCTGTACTTCTGAAGGACGTTCTGAAATCACAAACGAATTTGGCCTCAGCGGATGACGAACAACGTCGCGCACTGGCCGGTTACTGGTCGGCAAGGGCCGAATTGACACGAGTTCTGGGGGAACAATGAAAACGCAAACGATGTTTCGCGCTGCGGTTCTGGGCGGCGGGTTGCTGGTTCTTACGGCCTGTAAAGATGCGAATTCCGGGGTGAAAGCAGCGGCCGTAATCCCTGTGCAGACGGCCGCGGTCGAAGAAACGGCCGTGGACACGTCCACCCACTATTCCGCGACCATCGAACCGGACACCACGGTCGACATGGCGTTCAGAGTTGACGGCTATGTCGTGTCGCTCCTCAAGGTCGGCGGCCGCGATGTGCAGGAGGGTGACTTTGTTCCGAAAGGAGCAGTGCTTGCCCAGGTCCGCCAGAACGACTACAGGGCCAGCCTGGATGCGTCTCGCGCGCAGGTACTGCAGGCGGACGAAGCGATCAAGGTCGCCACGTGGAAGTTGGCGCAGGCGGAGGCGAACTACACAAAGGCCTCACTAGACGCGGAGCGCGCCACGGCTCTGTATGGGGAAAAGGCCATGACGAAACCCGACTATGATGCCGCAAAAGCGCAACTGGATTCGACGCGCGCGCAGGTGGAGGAGGCCCGGAAGAACATCCAGTCTCAGCGCGAGCTGCTAGCGGCCGCCAAAGCGAATGAGCAATCGTCCGCCATCACCTTCGACGACACCGCGCTGGTGGCGCCCATGTCGGCCGTTGTGCTGGAAAAACGAATCGAGCCGGGATCGTTTGCCGCGCGTGGCACGACGGCGTTCCGGCTGGGGGCTGTCGGAGTGGTGCGGATGGCCTTCGGAGTTCCGGACACCGGGGTTTCCCGGCTGAGGCTCGGCGCTGTCCTTCCCGTCCACGTGGATGCTATGCCGGACACCTCGTTTCAGGGTCGTATCCGGGAGATCGCCGCAGCGGCGGACTCCTCAACCCGGCTTTATCGCGTCGAGGTTGCAATTCCGAACGCGAAGCAGCAACTGAAGAGCGGCATGATCGGCAAGGTATCGGTCCCGGGAACTGGCGCGGCCGGGGTGCTGCCCGCCGTCCCGGCCGTAGCACTGCTCCGATCACCTTCGGATCCGTATGCGGCTTCTGTATTCGTGGTCGAGGGCGCATCCGAAAAGACTCTGGCGCGGCTTCGAACCATTCGCCTCGGACAGTTCGCCGGTTCCCGAATGACTGTACTCGCCGGCCTGAAGCCAGGGGAGCGAGTCGTGACGGGCGGGAAGCAAAACCTTGTGGATGGCTCGCTGATCCGGATCTCGGAGTGAGAGGACACAGATGGCACACATAACAGATCAGGAACTGATTGCGCACAGCCGGTCGAGCGCACGCTACGTCATCAACCATCCGCAGGTCGCCTTTGTCGGCCTGGCGGCGGTTCTTCTGTGGGGCGTATTCGGCTACATGAGCATGCCGCAGCGCAAGGACCCTGACGTTCCGGTTCGCCAATGCATGATCATGACGCCCTGGTCCGGGGTCGAGGCCCGGCGGGTCGAGCAGCTGATCACGAGCAAGATCGAGCGCCAGGTGGGACTGAATGCGCGCGTGGATGAGATCAAGTCGATCTCACGCAATGGCCTTTCCGTTGTGTACGCGGAAGTGCAGGAGAAAGGCCATTTCGATGTCATGAAGGAGTTTGACGACATTAAGGTCAAGCTCGATGAAATCAAGGATCTGCCGGATGGCGCCGGCCCGATCTACTTCATCAAGGATTTCGGTGATACGGCGGCGCTCATGCTGACCGTAGCATCGCCGCGGGCTGGCGCGGAGGAGATCGCATCGCGTGCGGCTGACATTCGCAAAGCGCTCGAGGATGCCCGCCGCACGTTGCCGGGCACTCGGGCAGCAGTAGTGCTGGCCTATCCGGCCGGCATGGATCCCGAGCTACTCAGGAGACCGGCGGAGATTCTGCGCTTGTCGTGGGTAGATCGCAAGGTCGGGGATGGAATACAGATTGTCCAGGGTTCGGGGTTTATCGCGGTGGATCTCGCCACCACCCGTTCCGATGCAGATCTGCGCAATGAAATCCAGCGTTTTGCAGCGGAGAACGTACGAAGCGACCAGGTTCATCCCGATCTATGGCGCCCGATCATCGTGCGCGATCCCGCGGACACGGCGCGGCTGCTGGCTTCTGTCGCGGGCGACAAATACAGTTACCGCGAGATGGATAACCTGACGGAAGTCATCGAGCGGCAGCTGAAACTCATCCCTTTGGTGAGCAAGGTAGAACGCGTAGGCGTGCTCGACGAGCGAGTATATCTTACTTATTCTCAGAACCGGCTCGCAGCTTATGGGCTCTCGCCTGTGGCCTTCACGCGAGCGCTGCAGGCACGAAACGTCACAGCCTCCGGAGGCGAAGTCAACGACGGAGGAAGGAATATTGCCATCATCCCCGCGGGCGAGTTTCGCTCTGTCGAGGAAATCGGCAGCGTCTCCGTCGGCACGACATCGGGCGGTGCGCCGATTTATCTTCGCGATGTCGCGGATGTACATCGCGAATACGAGAGTCCCGCACAGTATCTGAACCACTATACGCGGCGATCTGATCGAGGCGACTGGCTGTCCACGCGCGCCATCACTCTCTCTGTCCAGATGCGCAAAGGAGAGCAGATCGCCGTATTCGGGAAGCTGGTCGATGAACGAATGGAACAGGTAAAACGGCTGCTGCCCGCCGACCTTGTTCTGGCCCGGACCTCGGATCAGCCGCTGCAGGTAACGGAGAACATCGACCTGTTCATGAAGAGTCTCTGGGAAGCAATCGTGCTGGTAGTAGTGGTTTCGTGGCTGGGTTTCTGGAGCTGGCGTTCCGCAATGCTGATGGCGCTGGCGATTCCGATTACACTCGCGCTGACATTCGGCATGGTGTACGTCCTTGGAATCGATTTGCAGCAGGTGTCCATCGCCTCCCTGATCATCGCGCTGGGGCTGCTGGTGGACGTACCCGTGGTTTCGGGCGATGCGATCGAGCGGGCGATGGGGCATGGACACAAAAGTTCTGTCGCTGCATGGCTGGGACCGACGAGGCTGTTTACGACGATGATGTATGCAACGCTCACAAATATCGTCGCCTACCTGCCATTCCTCATGTTGACCGGGGACACCGGCAAGTTCATGTATAGCCTGCCGATCGTCATCACGTGTTCGCTGATTGCGTCACTGATCGTGGCCATGACGTTCGTGCCCCTGATCAGTCGTTACCTGTTGAAGCCCAAGCCGGAGATTCCCATTGAGCAGCAACGGACTACGGGATACGGCAAATGGTATTGGAAGGTCGGATCGTGGGCAATCGATCACCGAAAGCTCGTCGCTCTCGCATCGCTGGGTGTTCTGGCCGTCGGTGTTACGCTTTTCCGGCAATTGCCGCAACAGTTCTTTCCCAAGGATCTGCAATACCTTTCCTATGTGGACGTCTGGCTGCCCGAGGATGCTCCTTTGGAGGTGACCACGCAAGCCAGCCGGAAAGCGGAGCGCATCATCCGGGAAGTGGCGGAAGAATATGGCAAGGAGCACAAGAAATCAGAGGGAGTTCTGAAGTCCATGACGACGTTCGTCGGCGGTGGCGGACCGCGGTTCTGGATCTCGGCGACGCCGGAAGCCCGGCAGCCGAACTACGCACAAATCGTAGTTGAAGTAGCCGACAAGCACGATACCAACCACCTGGTGGGCCCATGGCAGAACGCACTCTCGGCCGGCGTTCCCGAGGCGCGCCTGGACGTGCGCCAGCTGGAGACCGGCAAACCCGTCGGCATACCGGTTCAGATTCGACTCATGGGAGACGACATCCCTACACTGCGGGCCGAAGCCGAACGCCTGAAGACGGTTTTGCGGCAAGTTCCGTTCGCCCTACGCATCCGTGACGACTGGGGCGTTGACAGCATTCAGACCGTCTTCACGCTGAATCAGGACCGCGCCGCCGCCGCTGGAGTCACGGCAAAGGAGCTGGAAACAAGCACGGCTGCCGCTGTCGACGGATTCGGGGTGACCACGTACCGCGAGGGCGACAAGCAACTCGGGGTTTACGCTCGCCTGCGAATGGATGAACGAAACGTGCTGTCGCATCTGGACGATCTGTACGTTTACTCATCGAATGATGCGCGCCGCGTGCCCTTGAGGCAGGTCGCGACAGTCGAGCAGAGGTTCGAACCGGCCCGGCTCCGGCGCTTCAACCAGTTCCGCACGAGGACCGTATCCTGCTTTCCGGCGCCCGGCCGCCTCCCTTCGGAGATACTGGGCGCTGCCTCGACCGGGATCGACCATTTCAGGAGCACTCTGGCGCCTGGCGTGAGGATGGAGATCGCAGGAGAGTACAAGGAACAGGTGAGCGGTTTCAAGGAACTCATCGTGGTGCTCGTGGTCTCCGTCCTGCTGATCTACATCGCGCTTGTGGTGCAGTTCAAGAGCGCCATCAAGCCGATGCTGGTGTTCGCCGCGATTCCTTACGGCATGACGGGCGCGATTGCCTCATTGTGGCTGATGGGCGCGCCGTTCGGGTTCATGGCGTTTCTTGGAGTTGTGTCGCTTGTTGGAGTGATCGTCAGCCACATCATTGTGCTGTTTGATTTCATCGAAGAGCGGAGGGAGCACGGCGAACCTCTGGAGCAGGCACTGCTCGATGCGGGCATCCAGCGTTTGCGACCGGTAATGATCACAGTCGCCGCCACGGTGCTCGCGCTCTTCCCGCTGGCAAGCCACGGCG
>DASQVJ010000744.1:0-5075 GCA_035640835.1 Bryobacteraceae bacterium | reverse complement strand
AGGTTATTCCGGAAGAATTCTCTTCCCGGTGTTCTGGAACTCAACGGTCTGCACGCAGTTCTCGCCTTGCAAATCGCAGTTCGCTCCCACCGCCGTCCCAGTCAACGTATTTCGGCTCGTGAGTTGCACGTTCAGACTTACTTTGCTTAGCGCCACTCCGACTCCTTTAGCATCCGGAAGGAAGGCGTAGAAGGCAGCGCGGAAGCGATTTGCTCCGGTCTGGCGCCAACTGCCGTAATACGGTGAGTTAGACGGCCCGGGGAGCGAAGCACTGGTGATTACAACGCCGCCCGCAGTGAAAGAGATCAGAGAGTGAAACGTAACCTGGCCGGGGACATCGATGTCAAAGATCCAAGATCCTTCGATAGGCGAGCCGAGGTGATGCCGATTTTCGCCTAATTGTGAGTCCTGCATACCACCCGAGAACCCCTGGCCTTCGTCTTGGGCCTGAGCCATTGAGCTGACTCCTGTCATGAGAGTCAAGATTATTGGAGTAAGGATGAGGCGTCTGAGCGTGCCTCGCTTCCTGCTGCTTTCCACCATTGGCATTGCTATTTCTCCTTTGCATTAGTCGTCATTGCCGATCCGCTAGTCCCACCAGCGAAACCGGGAACCGTTCCACGTCGTGGTTTTCGGTTCTGCTCCATATTGGAGGAGTCCTACTCTTGGGAACTAGTAAAAACGCGACAAAATAAGACACGTGGCGCTGACTGTGCTACTTGGAACAAAATACGCCGGTAGGTAGGTAAAGGAGATTGCAGATGCACACCATTCAGATGTCTATGCCGGACTCTCGCCTGAGATCATTTGTCCGTTGCTTTGCGCAGCGGGAAATCTTGCAGCCGACCTCGTCGTTGGCTCAAACCTGCCTCGCCCAGCTCGAACATACTCTGGCCTTCTATCTGCAAGGCCAAGCAACAATGCATTATTGGTCAGGGAAAACGGCCGTCCTTCCTCGCATCCACTTCGTGGGTGCAAACACGCGCTCTCCAGGTTGGGCTTACTGCACCGGATCTGTCTCGGCCTTTGGGATCTTTCTCAAGCCATTCGCTTCATGGCAGCTGTTTCGCATCCCTCCGGCCGAGTTTGCCGAACAGCACTTCCAAGCCCAGGAAGTGTTCGGGCCTTGGATCACCGAATTCTGGCTCAAGCTCGCGGAGTGTGAAACGTTTTGTGACCGCCTCCGGGTAGCAACTGATATGCTGCTGCCCTTTGCCGAGCATGCGAGTCCGCTGACGAGGGCGATGGCGGCTGCGCAGACCCTGTTTCAAACCGATTTCGGCATGCCGGTTCAACAGTTGGCCAGTGAGGCGTGCATGAGCGTTCGAAGTTACGAACGAAAATTTGTAGGAGAGATGGGCGTATCACCCAAACTGTTCGCCCGGCTACGACGCTTTCAAATGGCCCTCGATCGGAAGCGCGCATCAGGAAGCAAATGGCTCGATGTTGCACACGACTTGGGGTATTTCGACCAGATGCACATGGTGAAAGAATTCCGAACATTTGGAGGCGACGCACCCAGCAGGCTCGTAGAGAACTGTGGTGATCACCAACCTTGGTCGATCGGCGAACCACTGTCACTGAATCATGTGATGACTCGAGAGTTCCCGAATCGTTCGTCGATGGTGCGGTAAAGGCCTGGGCTCCGCCTTCAGGCCTGTGGGGTCTCTGCATCACAACGAGTTTGGGGAACTGACGGCGTACCGAGCAGTTGGTCGGCCATCCGGACACTGGCCAACATGGAGGAGATTGTTTCTTTCTGGTCGCTACCTTCACAGAGCTTCAAGCCACGTCAAAATGGATGCATCTGTCCGCCACAACGCCGCTCCATCGTCCGTAGTATGCTCGATCGCCTGGGCCTGCTCTATGGCTTTTCGCTTCATCTCAAGATCGATGGTGGCATAGCGGTTCGTGGTGGTGACGGTGGCGTGGCCAAGCCATTGGCTGATCGTGAGGATGTCGACGCCTGATCGAAGCAGATGTACCGCGGTGCTATGGCGCATGCTGTGGGGGTGCAGACGCTTGTTGGCTAATGCGGGTCTCACCGCCTGAGCTCGCGCACAGTGTTTCCTGAGGATGTATCGGACGCCGAACCGGGTGAGGCGGGAGCCACGATGGTTGCGGAAGAGTGGATCGTCTGAGAGCGGCTTGTCGCCACTTTCGGCCAGCAGTGCACAAAGAATTTCGGCCGTTTGCGGCCACAGCGGGCAAATGCGTTCTTTGCGTCCCTTGCCAAATAGACGAACGTGCGGCGGCGTTTGGAACCGCACATCAAGGATCCGAAGAGTGATGATCTCCTGAACCCGTGCGCCTGTATTAAACATCGTCGCGAGGAGCGCGTAATCACGACGACCGTCAGCGGTGGTCCGATCAATTGCGGTCAGCACCGCCTGAATCTCATCGAATTCGAGGTACTCGATAGGACGGGAACGCGCTCGTTTGAAGGGCACCGCCAGGACTCGCTGACAGAGGTTCAACTGATCCGGATGCTCCGCAGCACAGTAGCGAAAGAACGCGTGAATCGCGGCGAGGCGTACGTTTCGGGTCGCAGGGACACTGTGCCGGTCCATTTCCAGGTACTGAAGGAAATTCAATATCTCCTGCGGACCCAGATCTGCAAGATCCAAATCGCTTACCGGCCTCCTTCGTTGTGCCGCAACGAACTTCAACAGCAAAACAAACGCATCACGGTAACTTTGGATGGTGTGCGGGCTGGCTCCACGTACTCGTGGAAGATGATCCGCGAAGAAGCCACGCAGCGCACGGCCAAGTGTACTGGGGGCTCCGCGGTTCATTGTCCACCTCCGGCGCTGAGGGACGTTGTGATGAGACCGCCACAGTGACGGGCAAAGCGCTCACTGGCGGATAAGCCGAGCGGTTCGACGAACTTCAGGTAGTATTCCGTCGAGGCGATCGAGACGTGGCCCATGTACGTGGCCAGCAGCGGCAACTTGGCTTGCACGTCGGCTCCGGCGCGGTACCATCGCAGCAACGCCTCAAGCGCAAATGTATGACGAAAGTCATGGACTCGCGCCACGCGCCCAGTCTCAGTTCGAATTTGCGTGGCACGCAGAAGAGGCCGGATAGCGTGAGTAAGCCCTGTGCCCGTGTAGGCGGTCCCGCGTCGAGTGTGGTGCCAAAGGAGCGGACTCTCAGGCGAGATGGCAATCTGTCGGCCGCGACGAGCCGCAAGATATTGATCGATTTCGTGAGCCCCGTCAATCGAGAGCGGTATCAGCCGCGATTTGTGAAACTTCGAATCGCGAATCAGTAATGTGTGCTCACGCGGGTCATAGTCGCTCAACGTGAGCCGCACCAATTCTCCGAGCCGCAGGCCGGTGGTGTAGAGGAGCACTATCGCCAACCGTAGGTTTTCGCGGCGGAAAGGTGACGTTGGCGCATCTGGCAGCCCGTTGATAGCCGCCAGAAGACGAACCACTTCCCCGTTCGTGAAGAGATGTGGCCGGACCACCTGATGGCGAGGCGGAAAGAGTCGCGCGTCCGGGAGAAAACTTGACGGCTCACTGCGGCGTCGATAAAGACAGAAATTTCGTACGACCCGCATACGGCTACGCCGAGTCCCCGACGCCAAGTGCTGCAAGGTCAAGCACCATTTAGCAAAGGTGCCTGATGTCAGATCACCGCCCTCTGTCGTCACAAACCTATCAATATGCCCCAGCACGCGATAGACTCCGTCATATTCCCGGCCCAGCGCTCGTTTCAGCGTTAGATAGCGCTCGATAGGGGCCGCCATCAATGACGTGAACGCAGCCGCGCCCTTCATCGTGTGACCTCATGCGGGCTTACGGCACGGGCGTCCGCCGGAAGGCCGAGCGGCACATCTCGAAGATCGTCCGTTGCCAATCGCAGATAAACACAGGTGCTTTCGAGCGTTCGGTGGCCCAGCAAATCGCCGATCGTCTTCAAGGACAGGCCTAATCGCAGAAGGTGAAGCGCGTACGAGTGCCGGAGGCAATGCACCCCTTTGAACGGAATCTTTAGACCGCTTCGCCTCGACCACTTTTGGAATGCCTCAGTAATTGCTGTCGCCTTGAGCGGGCCCGCAGGCGTAATGCATCTCAGAAAAATTTGCCGAAACTGCGGGTGGTCGCTCTGAAAGCCGCGTCGGAACCGTCGTACTGCGAGATTGGGACGGCATTCGCGCAAGTACTCCAACAAGGCCGCAGCGACTTCATCGGTGAGGGGCAGCGAAAGCGGTCCTCCGGTCTTGTGCTGCTGGATACGGATGCATCTGGCTCGCCATGCCACGTCTTCGAGAGTGAGTGTCACAATGTCGCAGCCGCGAAGGCCATAGGTCACGATCAGGAGAAAGATCGCGTAGTCGCGAACTCCAGACGGAGTCGTACGATCTATGGCCTGCAAAAACGCTTGAACCGTCTCCCATGGCAAAGCTTTGGGCAGGTGCTCTTCCCGATAAACGCGAGGTGTATCGATCTGTTTGTCGAGACCCATCGAGGTCTCGCCCGACGAGGCCAGATGACGCAAGAAGGCTCGAACGTGCGCGACGATCCTCTGGAGAGAGGCGCGCCCTAATCGCGCTCCAGCACCACGGATAAAATCTTCGACAGTCAGGCTGGTGAGAGCCTGAAGAACCTCGGGGCTCGATCCATAATCTATGTTGGTCAGTAACGTCGTGGCAGTAGAGCAGTGAGCGCTGACGGTGGAGGGCGCCAGCCCACGCACCTGATCTAGAAATGCTGCGTACTCGGCGACTCGCTGCTGAATCCGGTCCAAAGGTGGGGCCGGGAACAACGAAATTTCAGATTCGAAATAGCGTTGTAGCAGGCGCACTGATGCGCTGAGGCGCCGATCATCGAGTCTGTTCGCCGGAGCGCACGCTTGCAGGTTAGTCCGTGACAATTTGGCAATGCTGCGGATGCCTCGTTTACAAAGAATGCGCGCGAGCCGGCGCATAGCGCAAAAGTGCTCTCGTACGCAGTCTGTAGAGTAGCCCTGATCAAGAAGCCAAGTCCCGAATCCCTGCATGATTGGACCGAGGACGGGCATCGACGTATACCGACGGTGAACTCTCGGGTACAGCTTGAGTAGCATAG